>JBKJLT010000529.1:0-8824 GCA_046596765.1 Ferruginibacter sp.
ATTAATCAATTAATAAAACCATTTATTATTAAAACCCAATTCCCAATCCCCGATTCCTAATTGCCAGCCCCTCCCTTTTCATCCATACAAATTTTTAAATTGCGTTTTCCATTCTGAATATAACTCCGCACTTTATTCCATTCGAAACCTGTGATGGCTGCAATTTCGTTATAACATTTGCTTTCGAGGTAAAACAATTTTACTGTTTGTTGCTGATCGTCCGGCAAAGCCTGCATACATTTCTCTAATTTCTTAAAATTTTCCTCTTTTTCAAAAGCTTCGCCATTCAGATGCGTATTTTCTTCAGAATACATAAAAACAGGATTAAATTCTGTAGTTTTTATATTTCTGGGACTTCTCAGTTGCATAAGGCAATAATTTCGGGCCAAAACATGCAGCCATCCTTTAAAATTATCCACTTCATGTACCCTCAATTTAGTGTTTAATTCATCAAAAATATCCATTACGGCATCTTTACAACGTTCTGTGTCCTTAAAGTATTTTAGGCAAACGCCAAATACCAGTTCCATATACCGCTGGTACAGGTTGCTTAAATGACTGATATCGCCCGTGGCTTTAAAAGCTGCAAGCAACTCTTTGTCTGTAGATTTATCCGGAGATATGTTTTTTATGAATGCCAAGCCCATTATCCGCCGCAGCGGAGAATTAATTGTGGTTTGTTATAAATTTTGTTCCCAACATTTTTGCTTTGTTCATCATCGTTGCGTCATGCACTTGCCGATGTTAAATCGGCATCCCGAATTTATTCGGGACTTGTACAAAATATCAATAGTTATCTTTAATTATGTTGTATTGAATTTCCATTACCTACAATTATAAAAAATAATCTTTGGCTCAATCTTCCAGTTCCCTCTCCCTTGGAGTTCCTGCAAAGGAACGAACGTAGCTCATTGGGGTGAGGTTACTCAAAATAAACTTTAACCGTTTGATAAAAAAGACGACTGTTCATGTACTGGCTTTGCTGTAATTGTTTTTCCGAAAAATTCTGCAAGCCCAGCAAGCCTGCTGCGTTTCCCTTGTTGATGGCAATTTCGAGATACCCGGCCGAATTGAAGAGGGCAAGTTTTTCTCCTTCATTTACATCGGCGTATGTTTCGCTGATCTTATCAATTACTTCGTCTCTTTTAAAAACTATCTTAAAACTTCGCCCTTTTCGCTGCTCTTCAAATTCATCATGATGAATATTTACAATAACGTTTTCAAAATTATCTATAAAAATAATCTGCCCTTCAATATAATCGCTGCCCTGCATTGGCCTTAAAGGATTTTTAACCTGGATGGAAACACTAGCATCTCCAATCTCTTCAATCTTTTTTCCGCTACACAGTTCGTTAAATGCCTGTGCAAAAACAGCAGCACAGTAAATGGTATTTTTCTGCTGATTTTTATCCAATGCAAGTGCTACTGTTTTTTGAGGTACTTCTTCCAGTATCATGGTCAGTAATCCATTATCGGCGCAGCCAATATAATGGCCATTGTGTTCGGCCAGCAGCATGTGTTCGGGTCTTTCATCAAATAAATTAACGAGTATTAAATGAAAAGTACCCGGCGGAAAATTTTTAATGGCATTGCGGCAAACATAAGCTGCCTGCGGATAATTGAACGGAGAAAGGTTATGAGAAATGTCTATCAGCGAAAAACTCTGATTGATTTGCAACAATTGGCCCTTTACAGCACCAATCAGAAAATCCTGCTGGCCAATGTCTGATGTAAGGGTTAGTAAAGGCATTTTTTATTGTTCGTTAATCCGTTAATTTGTTATTGGTAAACACGTTAATTGGTTAATCCGTTAATTAGTTAAAACGTAAACACAAATTAACGGATTAACGGATTAACGTATCAATTCTCCTTTTTTGAAGAAGAATTTTTTCACCAGTTTATCTGTGAGCGAAGGGAAAAACCTGTTCATAAAAACGGTTTGCTTTCCTTTAATAGTAAGTACCAGTGTTCTTTTTCGTTTCTCTATCGCCTGTAAAATATATCCGGCGCATTTTTCCGAACTCATCATCTTTCCCTCATTCATCGGGCTTTCGCCCTGCGAACTGCCCTTTTTATTTAATGCCTTGCTGCGGATATTTGATGTTGTAAATCCGGGGCAAACCCACATTACATTTACACCGCTGTCAATCATTTCAGTTCTCAGTGCTTCTAAAAAACCGGTGACTGCAAATTTACTGGCCGAGTAACCGCTGCGGCCCGGCAAACCCCGGTAACCGGCAATGGAAGAAACCCCTACAATAGTTCCCTTGCGTTCAATAATAGAATCCAATGCAAGTTTGGTACAGTACAGGGTACCCTTAAAATTAATGTCCATCACTTTTTCAATAACTTCTACTTCCAGGTCTTTTACCAATGCCCTCATAGAAATACCGGCGTTGTTTATGAGGATATCTATACCGCCAAAAAACTGGATGGTACTGTCAATAAAATTTTTGCAATCGTTATAGCTGCTTACATCAGCCACCATAGTGTGCAGCGGCTTGCCGGAGTGCAGCAATTGCAAGTCGTATAACTTATCCTGGTTACGGGCACAGGTAGCCACTTTTGCACCCAGCGGTATCAATGTATCTACCAGTGCTTTGCCAATGCCATCGCTGCCGCCGGTAATTACTACAACTTTGTTTTTGAAAAAGTCTTGCATAAAAAATTATTGACAAAAATAAGCGAGTTATTCCGCTGTTTGTAAAGAAATTATTAAACCAATGAACGAATTGGGGAAAAACTTTTGCTAAATAATTTGCTGCAAAAGGTTTTTGCCTTATTTTTGCACTCCCTTTAAAAAAAGGGTGTTTGATTTGGTAGCTCAGTTGGTAGAGCAATACACTTTTAATGTATGGGCCCTGGGTTCGAGTCCCAGCCAGATCACAGAAAGACTTCAGGAAACTGAGGTCTTTTTTTTAGCCATGTATTCATTGTCACCATTTCCGCTTATTTATATGAGTCAAGTATTTTGTCAATAAGTCTTTCCATATCGTAATGAACAAAGCCCGGTTTCGTGAACAAATCTTTAATAGCCGACATGATTGACAAAATATTATCCTGGCCTTCGAAGAATCTTTTTAAGCGTTTTTTAGTTTTTTGATTTCCATCATCAGGGCCAACATATAAATAAGATCCCTCCGCATTCCGCAGAGTAAAATGGTTAATCATACCATTGTTTGTTGATACTGAATATCCATATATATTTACTTCTGGAGATAATGCAATTACCCGAAAAAACTTTTGTTTACCGTTTCTTAGGGGCATTGAAACAAAAAAAGCCTGGCCACCTTTCCATTCAATAAAAAAACCTTTGATATCAGCAGGCCGGAATTTTACTGTTTCCTTCACCTCGTTGAGGATATGTATTTCTTCGAAAAGATCATAGGAGCGAAAAGCAAATACTGGCCTGGTCTTTAGCTTATAGGTAGCAGAAACCGTATCATTATTTAAGGTGATATAGTAACCTTCCGCTTCTCCCTGGGCGTTTACATTCCCACAGCATAATACAACAAAAAAAACTAAAAGATATTTCATGATTTATTTCGCTTTAGATCGCCATCAAACTGCATCCCCTCACGTCACTGTTATCACTTCTTCCCAGCACTTCAAAACTTTCATTGGCGTGTAATTTGCCAATATCATCGGTAGCAATAAAACTGCAACTGTGTATATTGGCCAGGTCAATTACGTTAATAAGGCCGGTCTTCGGTTTACTTTGAGCATCATCTGCAGTAATAATATGAAAGGGATCATCTTCATCTCTCAGCAGAACTTTCATCCAGCCGGGGCAATGAAAAATTCCATCTCCTTTTGAGTAAGCCTGCGATAATAATTCCGTCATTCCATACTCTGAATGTACCAGGCTAATATCTAATTGCTTTTGTAACAGGGCATGCACTTGCTGCCTGGTCAGTTCTTCCCGCCGGCCCTTCATACCGCCGGTTTCCATAACAATGGTATGTCGTAACTGCATGGGGTAAGCTTCGGCAAAATCAAGCAGGGCGTAGGTAACACCAATTAATAATGTTGGCAGTTTCAGCAATTCGTTATGCTGAATAGTACGGTGCAGCTTTTCATGATCGTATAAATAAAACCCGCTTAATGGGTTATTGCTGGCTTGTATCAGGTGATCTGTCATCAACACCAGCGAAGAATTTTTTCTTTCCAGGTAAGATGGTAGCAGTCCGAGTATGCATTTGTTTTCAGGCAGGCCATAAAATTTTTCAAAACATTGTGTAAAACTCTTTTTGTAAACATCAATGTCTTTTACAAAGTGTTTGCCAGGGATAGCCTGCCCGTCCGATAGGCGGGTTTGCGTGGTTCCACTGCTTTCAAATACAATATCAGTATCAAATTCGCCTGTCTTTACTGCATGGGTCTTAAAAAATGAGATGGGTAAAAAAGGTATTTTATTAATGCTGTGAATTTTATCAGCATTTATATGTAAGCTGTCGCAAAATTGCCGGTAAATATGATTGTTTTGGTGCTGATGTTTAAACAAAACGACGGCTAATTCGTTAAAATTATCTGACCGGGCAGCAAATAAGCTTTTTTCGAAGTCCGTATTTTTAACGCCTTGTTTCAACTGCAATCATTAAATTTGACATATAAAACACAAAGATGCGATACAGTTTAATATTTACCATAGCTATTTTATTTTTTACTGCCTGTAAAAAAGATAAGTACACAACGGCTCCCCAGATTACTTTTAAATCCTTCAATCCTGCTGAAGGCAGTAATTACACACAATTTAACAATCAGCCGGTGATGGTGCTTGAAATTACTGATGCCGAGGGCGACCTGGGAAACATAAGTGCAACAGAGGTATCTAAAGTGTACATAAAAAACATGCTCACCACTAAGATAGATTCCATCGTGTTTCCAGATTTAAGCAGTATCAGTAAAGCAAACTTTAAAGCAAATATTGAAGTAGGATTAAGAAGTGTATTGAGTGGACGTAACCTGCCTGTCAATCAAAGGCCTTACCAGGATATTTTGTATTTTGAAGTATATGTAACAGATTTTGCAAAAAATAAGAGCAATGTAATATTAACCGATAAGCCTTTTATTTACTACACGCTTCCGTAATGAAGTGGCTGCATTTCATCTTATCCCATTCCATCTTTATTGCTTTTTGTGCTGTTGCGCTTTCTTTTCAAACTGCAGGGTTGTTAAGCAAGGAAATTGATGGTTTTGTATACGGTTTTATTTTTTTTGCAACACTATGTAGTTATAATTTTTACTGGATCATAAGCAAGGCGGCTTTTACAAGGGCCGGCACTTTAAACCTGCTGCTGCGGAAAAAAAAAACAGGGTTAGTGATTTTGGCTTTATCAGCTATCGGCGCTGTTTTTTGTTTATATCAATATCCTTTGCCGGTTCAATTTGTCTTCACGTCTTTTTTACTAACCTGTTTGTATGCTCTGCCGCTATTACCTTTCAGGCCTTTATATTTTATGCGGAAGGCTGGTGTTTTAAAAACATTTTTACTGGCATTTACCTGGGCTTATGTAACAGTTATTATTCCGCTGCAAAAAACCTACCTGCTTTTGAGCAATGCAGAATTGTTTGTTTTTACCTGCCGTTTTCTTTTTATGCTGATGCTTTGTATCATTTTTGATAACCGGGATAAAGCAGTAGATAAAATTCGTGGACTGCATAGCCTGGCAACGGTTTTAAAGCCGGCGCACCTGAGGATATTTATCTATTTAATTTTTATTACTTTGTTCGCCACTAATTTTTTATACCACTATTATGCTATAACATTCACCCAATCAGTAGCGCTGCATATTTCAACAGTAGCTTTATTGGCTGTCTATTTTTATTCGCTTAAAAAGCGCAGTTATCTTTTTTATTATTTTTTTGTAGATGGCATGATGTTATTTTCTGCCATGGCCACTTATATAGCCGGTATTTAAGTAATTTTGCGCCAAATAATTTTTAATATGGCTAAAGCGAAAAAATCAAAAAGTATTCTTACAGAAAATTCTTATAACTTTTTAAAAAACTATATCAATAACCCATCGCCAACGGGTTTTGAAAGCAGCGGACAAAAACTATGGCTTGAATATGTAAAGCCTTATGTGGATACCACTTTTACCGATCCTTACGGAACTGCAGTTGGTATTATAAATCCCGATGCTGCCTTTAAAGTGGTTATAGAGGCACATGCCGATGAGATCAGTTGGTTTGTAAATTATATTTCGCCCGAAGGGTTGATTTACCTGAAGCGTAACGGAGGTGTAGATCACCAGATCGCCCCATCTATGCGTGTTTTGGTTCATGGCAATAAAGGACCGGTAAAGGCGGTGTTTGGCTGGCCGGCCATACATACCCGTATGAACAATGCCGATTCAAAAGAAACGCAGCCAAAAGTAGAGAACCTCTTTTTAGATTGCGGGGCACGCAATAAAAAAGAAGTGGAAGCCCTTGGCATTCACATTGGTGCTGTTGCTACTTATGAAGAAGGTTATGAAGAAATAGCGTACGATTATTTAATTGGCCGGGCATTTGATAACAGGGTTGGCGGTTTTATGATTGCAGAAGTGGCACGCCTACTTAAAGAAAATAAAAAGAAACTTCCTTTTGGTTTGTATGTGGTGAATGCCGTGCAGGAAGAGATTGGCCTGCGTGGCGCAGAAATGATTGCACGCCGTATAAAACCTGATATTGCCATCATTACCGATGTTACGCATGATACCACAACGCCCATGATCAATAAAATGATACAGGGCGAATGTAGCTGTGGTAAAGGCCCATCGCTTACTTACGGCCCCGCAGTACACAATAAATTACTCGATATTATTAAGGCAACTGCCCAAAAAAATAAGATTGATGTGCAGTTTAATACGGTTAGCAGAAGCACCGGTACCGATACAGATTCTTTTGCTTATGCCAATGATGGTTGTCCTTCGGCTTTAATATCAATTCCTTTACGGTATATGCACACAACCGTGGAGATGCTGCATAAATCGGATATTGAGAACACAATCAAACTGATGTATGAAACCTTGCTGACTTTAACGCCAAAAACAAAGCTGAGTTATTTTTAAGTGGTGATTTTAAATTTCTTGTGCTGGATAGGTTTTCCCACAAAGACGCTAAGCACACTAAGAAAAATACTTTGTGGCCTCCGTGCCTTTGTGGGAAAAACAGTAAGATGTAGATAATGTATAAATAATCTTAAAAAGATTAAACCATAATGGAAGACAGGTTTACTAAATATTCGAAACTGTATGTACTTATATTCCTGCTGTTTCTTTGTGTGCCTGTTTTGCTGGGATTAATTATTGCAGCTTTTTACGGAATTTCAAAATTGGTTTCATCTACCGTTGCCGATATTAGTTTTGGTTTGGGCGTAGTGTCGCTTGCACCGGCTGTATTTATGTCGGTTTATTTTATCTTTTTTAAAAGAACCAAAAAGCATCCTGCGAAAGCAGTAAAAATTATTTCCCAGATCATATTTGTTGCAGGATTTTTAACCAGCCTGATTGTGTTGGTTTTTGACATGATCTCCTTCTTTACCAAATTTAATACAGATATTACAGGCTACCACGGCCTCAGCCTTACCTACCTGGCAGGTAATGTGGCCATACTTTTTCTTATTGCCATTGTGCAGGCGTTCACTACAAATAAAGAGGTAGATTGGATGGACAGGAAACGATAATTTTTTTCAGATATCTGGCCACTAATCTCATCTTTAAACTTTAATTTTTTTTAATACTCAATTATATCTCAAAATTAAGTTGTGTATGTAGTGGCCTGATACCAAAAAAAATTCCCTCCTGAGAACAGGAGGGGATTTCTTTAACCCTTAAAACAACCAACATGAAACTTGTTGATAGCTTAACTTCATTATTTACGAATAAATAGCAGGGTTGGTTGTGTGTGTTTAATAATATTATGTTAACGCTAAATCCAGCACCTGCTGCATTGTTTTCACATAATGAAACTTAATGCCCTTAATGTACTGCGGGTTTATCTCTTCCACATCTTTTTCATTTTGCCAGCACATGATGATTTCCTTTAAACCAGCACGGCGAGCTGCCAGAACTTTTTCTTTAATGCCGCCAACCGGTAGTACCTGTCCACGTAAAGTTATCTCACCAGTCATAGCGAGGTAAGGCTTTATTTTTCGGCCGGTAAAAGCACTTGCCAATGCACTCAGCATGGTAATACCGGCACTTGGACCATCTTTGGGTGTGGCGCCTTCGGGCACATGTATATGAATGTCTTTTTTCTTGAACTGTTCAGGTGCTATATCCACTTTCCTGCAGTTAGCTTCCAGGTAAGTGAGGGCCGTGCTGGCACTTTCCTTCATTACATTGCCCAGATTGCCGGTAAGTTTTAATTCGCCCTTGCCTTCGCTCAGTTGGGTTTCAATAAACAGGATATCACCACCTACATAAGTCCATGCCAGCCCAACTGCCACGCCGGGCATATTGGCAATCTTGTACAGGTCGTTGCTATATCTTGGTTTGCCCAAAATTTTTTCAATATCATTATTGGTGATGGTTGCTTTTAATTTGCCTTTTACCACCAGTTCCTTAGCCTGGTAACGCATGATGCTGGCAAGTTGCCTGTCCAATTCTCGTACACCACTTTCACGGGTATAATCCTGTATGGTTTTTTCAAGTACAGTATCACTCAATTTAAAACTGGCGGGTTTAAGGCCGTGCATTTCTTGCTGTTTGGGTATTAAATGACGCTTGGCAATTTCAATTTTCTCTTCAACTGCATATCCACTTAAATCTATGATTTCCAATCTATCCCGTAATGCTATTGGTATATTGCTCAAGTTATTTGCAGTAGCTATAAACAA
>JBKJLT010000534.1:0-11293 GCA_046596765.1 Ferruginibacter sp.
AACCGCCAGTTTAATAATTGCGCTTTGGTAATTTCAGTAACCATTTCGGCCAGTTTTTTTTGTTGTAATTGAAAACCACCAATGGGTTTTCCAAACTGAATTCTTTCTTTACTGTAATTTAAAGCAGTATCGTAACAATCCATAGCTGCGCCAATAGCACCCCAGGCAATACCATAACGGGCTTTGGTTAAGCAACCCAGCGGGCCTTTTAATCCTTTTACGTTTGGTAAAATATTTTCTTTCGGAACTTTTACATTATCAAAAACCAACTCACCGGTTGCACTGGCACGCAGGCTCCATTTGCCATGTGTGGTTGGTGTGCTGAAACCTTCCATGCCCCTTTCTACAATTACGCCACGTATTTCGCCGGCTTCATCTTTTGCCCAAACAACGGCAACCTGAGCAAAAGGCGCATTACTGATCCACATTTTTGCACCATTTAAAATTACGTGGTCGCCGGCATCTTTAAAATTGGTAAGCATACCTCCCGGATCACTGCCATGGTCAGGCTCGGTTAAACCAAAACACCCCAGCCACTCGCCGCTGGCAAGCTTGGGTAAATATTTATTGCGCTGCTCTTCGCTGCCATATTGATAAATGGGAAACATCACTAAACTTCCCTGCACACTGGCTGTTGAGCGTACACCACTATCGCCTCGTTCCAGTTCCTGCATCATTAAACCGTAGCTAATATAATCCAATCCGCCGCCGCCATATTGCTCTGGCACGGTTGGTCCAAAGCAACCAAGATCGCCCAGTTGCTTAATAATTTGTTGCGGAAACTCTGCCCGCTGGGCATAATCTTCTATGATAGGAGAAATTTCTTTTTTTACATAATTGCGGACACTTTCACGAATCAATTTGTGTTCATCGGTAAGCAATTCATCTACGTTAAAATAATCAGGACTTTGAAAATTGTCGGTTTTAGCAGCCATCGTTTTTTTGCCCCCTCTATCTCCCCCGACGGGGGAGGAAATGGAGAAGATTGTTTAGAAGATTAAGTAATATTTTTTTGGAACAAGCATTTGAACAACTATTAAGCATCGTTGTGTCACTCACTTGTACCGCATACCATTATTGAGCTTAGATTTCTGCCATTTAGGCTGCAATCTGTACCGCAAATATAAATACACTCATTCAGAAGATAATTTTTTGTTTTTTGCACTTAATTGACTGGCTGTAAAAAAAATTTTAAGCCAAATGCAACATTGATGAAATGCCCTTGTCTCTAACTTATAAAACAACTGACTTTTGGAACTAGCTGTATTGCCACAACGGGATGAACTGATTGAACGCTGCCTGCGGGGTGATACACTTGGCTACAAGGAATTATATCTGCGTTATTCAAAAGCCATGTATAACACCTGCCTGCGCATGTTGAACAATGTAGCCCAAGCCGAAGATGTTTTACAGGAAAGCTTTATGGAGGCGTTTAAAAACCTGGAGCGTTTTGAACACAGAACCAGTTTTGGCGGATGGCTTAAACAGATTTGTATAAACCGCTCTATTAACCAACTAAAGAAACGAAAGATTGATTGGGTGGATATGGAAAAAACAGCGGTGTATGATCATGCAGATGAGAGAGAAATTGATGAAACAGAAATAGCCATGCAGGTAGAATCTGTAAAAAAAGCGATCATGAAACTGCCGGACGGTTACCGCACAGTTTTGAATTTGTATTTAATGGAAGGGTACGATCATGAAGAGATTGCAGAGATATTAAATGTGGCAGAATCTACCACACGAACACAATACATGCGTGCAAAACAAAAATTATTACAGCTTTTAAAAGAAGGATCATGAGTTATAAACTGAAAAATTTCATCAGCGATAACCGCAAAGCTTTTGATGAAGAATTGCCATCTGATAAAGTGTGGGAAAATATAGAAGCTTCTTTTACCGAAAAGAAAAAAGAAAAATTCATACTTACACCACTTTACAAATGGAGCATGGCATCGGCCGCTATGCTGTTAATTACATTTGGTATTTATTTTGTTGCCAATAAAAAAACGGTTGAGCCTGTAGCAGTTGTTGTTACCGATCCGGATATCAATAAAATAGCTCCTGAGTATGCACCACAAATGAACCAGTTTGTAAAAATGATTGACAGCAAGCAGGAAGAATTGAAGACGCTTGCTAAAGAGCAGCCCGAACTTTACCAGCAGTTTACCACATCTATTAACCAATTGGATAGTTCATACAATACCCTTAAATGCCAACTCAGTGCCACGCCCAACCGAGAGATGCTGTTGGAAGCTATGATTCAAAACCTGCAGCTGCAGCTGAATGTATTGAATCAGCAATTAAACATTATTAATCAAATTAAAGAATCAAAAAAATATAACCATGAAAAAAATTCTCAAAACATTTAGTCTTGTTTTACCCTTATTGTTAATTGCGCAGGCAAACCTGTTTGCACAAAATGATAACGACAATAACAATAATAACGATCACAAAAAGAAGTATGAATTTGTAAAAACAAAATCGGTAAACAAATCATACAGTGTTTCATCTTCCGATAAACTCAATATCCAGAATTCGTTTGGCTCGGTAAAAGTAACCACCTGGGACAGGAATGAAATTAAAGTGGATGTTGCCATTGAAGTTTCGGCCAACACCGAACCGCTTGCTCAAAAAATGCTCGACAGGATAACTGTAAGCGAAGGAAAAAGCGGCAACGAAGTATCTTTTAAAACATCGATGAAAGATGTAAATAATACAAAGAATGAAAAAAGTTCGATGGAGATTAATTACACTATTTCCATGCCGGCCAATAATGCGCTGACAGTTAAAAACGAATTTGGTGCTACAACCATTCCCGATTTTAAGGGTGAAGTGGACCTGACCAGTAAATTTGGTTCTTTAACAACCGGTAACCTGGCCAGCATAAAAGGCATTCATGTAGAATTTGGAAAGGCGACTTTAGCAAACATTACGAGTGCCCCTGTAACCATTAAATTTTCAAAAGCAGTTATTTCTAAATTGTCGGGTTCTGTTAAACTAAATCTTGAATTTTGCAGCAGCGTTCGCCTGAGCCTGGATAATAATTTAACCAACCTGGATCTGAAAACTTCTTATTCAACAGTTAACCTGAAACCATTGGGCGACTTGTCTGCATCTTATAACATTTTAACCAGCTTTGGTTCTTTCAAAAATAATAGTGGTATTAAATTCAGCAGCGATGAAGATGACGGCGATAACCGTGGGCCAAAATTCGATTATGAATATTCAGGTAAATCGGGCAGCGGCAGCATACCGGTAAAAGTAAAAAGCAGTTTTGGAAAGATTATTATTGGAGACGCATCTGAAGAAGATATGAAAGACAAGAATAAGCAAAAATCAAAATCGAGAACATCGTAATTAAGTATAGCCGTGAATTATAAAAGGTCTGTAATTGTTACAGGCCTTTTGTATTTTTATGAAAAAAAATATGCAAAGAATAAAAATTATTGTGATTGTAATAACGACTTCTTTTTTTATTGCCGGTAATTTATCTGCACAGGTTAATAGCAAGCCTAAAAATAAAGCAGCCGCTAAATCTGCTGCGAAAGCAGCGCCGGCAAAGATTAAACAGTATTGGTTTGTTATGCTTACCAAAAGTAGTAACCGCACACAGGACTCTGCAACCGCAGCTAAAATACAGGATGGGCACATGGCTAATATTACCAGCTTATACAATGCCGGTAAATTAAAAGTAGCGGGCCCATTTGGCGATGATGGCGATTGGCGTGGTATTTTTATTTTTGATTGTGAAACAAAAGAAGAAGTTGAAAAACTACTTGCAACCGATCCTGCTGTAGTTGCCGGAAGATTGGCTTACGATATTCATCCATGGTGGACAGCGGCTACGGGAAGTTTTATACCGGGAATACCGAAGAAAGAAAATTAAAAATTTAATGAAATTAATTACCAAGATACGTCTGCTTATCCTGTTTTTTATGATAGCCCTGGTCATAAGCGGGGCTACAGCCATGCCTGCCGAAACAGGTTTACACTGGCTGATGCAGTATAAAGACATGATGCCTCAGCAGATGGGAAACTGGTTGCAAACCTGTTATTTGGCATTGGTTGATACCAATGCGAAATATCCTTTTCTTGCCTATGGTTACGACTGGCTTGCTTTTGCTCATTTTGTAATCGCTTTGTCTTTTATTGGGCCATTAAAAAATCCTATAAAAAATATTTGGATCATTGACTGGCAGATTATGTGCTGCGTTGCGGTTTTTCCACTGGCGTTAATAGCCGGGCCAATCAGGCAAATACCCATCTTTCATATTGTAATTGATTGTTGTTTTGGATTGCTGGGAATAATACCTTTATTAATTTGCAGGAGATGGATTAAACAGCTTCAAAAGCAAGAATGAGTATAAAAGCAAGAAATATATTTTCGGTGGTAATTGGGATAACGACGATTTTTGTTGTTGGATTTTCACTATTCCCGATTTTGAAATTTCTGATTAAAAAAAGCCTCGTGGCTCAGAATTACGATAAATTTTTGTTCGATAATATTTTGTATGAATTTATATGGTTAGGCATTGCAAGCATTTTAGGTGGCTTTATTACTTCCTTTATTTCGAAAACTGTTTTCCATTCATTAATTACCGGGGCTTTAGCATTTACTATGATTTTATTAATTGGGATCTTTGTTAATAATAATTTTAGTTTGATAACTTTATTGGTAGCAGCTGCTTCATTTTTTTTCTGCCTCATGGGTGGATTAACGCAGAAGTATATTGCTATAAAAAAATACAAAAATGAATAGTTATTTAGCACTTGGCGACAGCTACACAATCGGCGAACAGATTCCCTTTGCTGAAAACTTCCCCAATCAAACTGTGGGGCTTTTAAAAAATACAGGCTCTGCATTTTATGATGCAGACATAATTGCAAAAACCGGGTGGACAACAGATGAACTGGATGCAGCCATTGATGCAGCCAATATTTCAAAACCATACGATATTGTTTCATTACTGATAGGTGTAAACAATCAGTACAGAGGCAGCCCCGTAAAAAATTTTAAAATTGAGTTTGAACATTTGCTGCAGCGTGCTATTCAGTTTGCAAGCAATAAACCCAATCGTGTTTTTGTTTTAAGTATACCCGACTGGGGCGTAACTCCTTTTGCTGAAGGCAGAGACAGGAAGAAGATTGTCGAAGAAATTGATGCATACAATACCGTTTGCGAAATATCGGCAAAAGAATTTAAAACCCATTTTATAAATATTACCGTTTTGCAAAGAACGGATGGAAATAAAAGTGAGTTTTTAGCTGCAGATGGTTTGCATCCTTCGGGTAAAGAATATAAAAAGTGGGCAGCAAAACTTGCCGATGCTGTTTTGAAAGAGGGCTGGTAAAAAGAGTATGGTCATCAATATTCAACCATCTTTCTTTGTACCGTTCCATCGTTATAAAAATCAAAAATGGCATAGGCTGGTGCAAAATCCTGGAAAGCACCTGCCCACCAGTTGCCGCTTACAGCGCCGTTACAATAATAGTTAATACCCAAATAATTCACTTCGTCCTGTAAGTGAATATGGCCACTGAGGCATGCTTTGATGTTGGGATATTTTTTAAAAAGTTCTTTTATCTTTCTTGCATCGGTATGCAGCAATGCCCGGGAGAGTTTCCAGTCGCCGTTGGGCAGCATATCTTTAAAAAACATGGCACTGCAAAATGAAATGATGGGAATATGCGAAACGATGCAGATGAATTTTTCTTTGATGTTGGCCAATTCGGTTTCAAGCCATGCAAATTGTTCATTATCCAGTACAGCAATATAGCCGCCATTATTTTCCTGCACACTGTCTAAAACAATAAAATGCCAGTTATTATGTGTAAAGCTGTAATAAGTTTTGGAGTAGCCCGTTTGCTGAAGCCACCATGCCTTACCATAGAGCGCATCGCTTTTTATATCTTCTTTCAGTTGCCAGCCCCATATATCGTGATTGCCAATACAATATTTT
Source organism: Ferruginibacter sp. (assembly GCA_046596765.1). GTDB lineage: Bacteria > Bacteroidota > Bacteroidia > Chitinophagales > Chitinophagaceae > Ferruginibacter. The sequence goes on from JBKJLT010000534.1 coordinate 5,964, forward strand.
ACCGGTAATTTATTTTCTGCCAACATTATTTTATTAAACAAATCCCATTGAGTTTTGGTTTTTTCTTTGCCGGCAGCCAGTGCATCCATGATACTGTCGCCGCCGTTGATGATAAAATCGGGTTGTTGTTTTAATTGATTGATATTTTGCAGTGTTTTTTGCATACCTGCTTCGGCAATTTCAGCAGGTTTGATATGTATATCAGTTATGAAAGCGGCTGTAAAATTTTTTTTCTTTTTAGTTGATTCAGCATGCGTAATTGCTGGTAATGCGGCAGCGCCAGAAATAAGAGAAATGCTTTGAAGGAATTTTCTACGTTGCATAAAGTTTATTTTGCTATGTAAGATATTCGGCCATCTCGCTTTGATACTGCTGTGCAATTGCTCTTGCTTCTGTTGCAAAATCTTCTTTTTCACCGGCGTAAATAATTGCCCGGCTTGCATTTACAAGTAATCCGCACTGAGCGGTAGTCGAAGTGTGAGCGGTAGCCGAGGTGTCTTTGATCAAACCGTATTTGCTTACTTCCTTCAAACTTCCTCCCTGGAAACCAACACCAGGCACGAGTAAAAAATGATTGGGAATTATTTTGCGAATATCTTCTAAGTCGCTGGCCTTGGTGGCACCAATTACAAACATCAAATTTTCATCGGTTCCCCAACTGCTTACTTTTTTTAAAACAGTTTCATAAAGAAATTCTACGCCAATTTTTTGTTGTTCAAAATCTTTACTACCAGCATTACTTGTTAATCCTAAAACAATCGCCCATTTATTTTCAAATTCAAGAAATGGCTTTACACTGTCTTCGCCCATGTAAGGCGCAACTGTGATCGCATCAAAATTCATGGTTTCAAAAAATGCTTTGGCATATTGTGAAGATGTGTTGCCAATATCGCCACGTTTGGCATCGGCAATGATGAATTGTTCTTTGGGAATATAATTAACCGTTTTTTCCATTGCTTCCCAGCCTTTTAATCCCATGGCTTCGTAAAATGCAGTATTTATTTTATAAGCTACGCAAAGATCCTGTGTGGCATCTATTATTTGTTTGTTGAATTCAAATGCAGCATCTGGGTGCGATTGGAGGTGTTTTGGTATTTTGCTGAGGTCGGTATCTAAACCAACGCATAGGTAAGATTTTTTAAATTGTATCTGTTGTATAAGTTGTTTTCTTGTCATGCTGCAAAGTTAATCGCTTAAACGGGATAAAATTTCCCGGGCAATTATTTTTGAATTTTCATCTCCTCTTTCATTTAATGCGGCTACGATTTTTTTTCTCGTTTCCACATCATGATTTTGACTGAGTTTAAAAACGTTTTCCAGACTGTTCACTTCAATTTCAAAGCCTACAATTGCTGTAATTAATTTTTGTACATAATCAACAGGCAATTTGTCAAATGCCGCAGCAGTGCTGTTGCCTTCATATTTATTGGTAATATCCTGTATGGCTTTGTAGGTGCCTTCAGTATCAGTAAATTTTATTTTCCCTTTTGCATGAACAGTTATGTAATTCCAGGTGCTGGCCGAAGTGGTGTTTGTGTACCAACTTGCACTTACATAACAATGGGGCCCGGTAAAAACAACCAATACGTTTTCATTTATTTCAAAAGCTTTGTGGTGGTCAGTGTTTTTCATCAGGTGACCGGTTACAAAAATTTTACTTCCTTCTCTTATTTCAATATTCAACGGCAGCTGTGTTGCTACCGGGTATTCCTTACCAATACCTGTAACCACTGCAAAAGAATTTTCTTTCATGAAGGCAATTACCCTTTCATGATCTGTTTCGGTAAAGTAAGGGAGTTTGTACATTATAATGGATTGATATTTTCTAAAATTAATTTTTCAATTGCTTCCTCCTGCCATTTATTTTCAATATCCGTCAAAGCCATTATCTGCTGCATGATGGCTTCCTGCTTTTGTCCGTTAACCAGTGCATCACTATATCTTATATGCGGACTGAATGTTACCTGGCTGTACAAGGGTATCCATTTATCCGGATATTTTTTGCTGAATGAAGCTTCAATTTTTTTCTGTAATAAAAATTTAGGGTCTGCTACTTTATCCCGCATTTCAATAAAATTATTCAGCGCAAGGTCGGCAATGGCATCGCCATCGGGTTTTCTTAAAGATTGATATTCGGGCAATATTTCTAACCAGTCATCCTGGTGTTTTTCAATCAAACTGTTTAAAACAGCGCAATCTTCAAAGCCGCAGTTCATCCCTTGCCCAAAAAACGGAACAATGGCATGAGCAGCATCGCCAATCAATGCAAATTTATCCTCCCGTATCCAGGGATAACATTTTACCGTAACTAATGATGCAGTTGGATTATGGAAAAAATCTGCTTCCAGCGTTGGCATTAACGAAGCAGCATCGGTAAAGGTTTTTTCAAAAAATGATCTTACTTTCTCTTTGGTATCAAGTGTGGCAAATGAAGTTTCTCCCTCAAAGGGAAAAAATAACGTACAGGTAAAACTTCCATCAATATTTGGCAAAGCAATCATCATGTAATTACCACGGGGCCAAATGTGTAAGGCATTTTTCTCCAGTAAAAATGTTCCATTTTCTCCTGCGGGAATGTTTAATTCTTTATAGCCAAAGTCGATATAGTATTGATTGTATTGAAACCGGTCGTGTTGTAACTGGTGGGTAAGCCTGGCGGCAGAAAAAGCACCATCGCTGCCAAAAGCAAGTTGATAGTTTGTTGTTTGTTGTTTGTTGTTGAGTGTATTCTCAAAAAGAATTGCATTCTTATTCCAATCAATGTGTTCGCATTTTTCGTTGAAGTTTATCTCAACTCCATTTTGCTCTGCAAGATTCATCAGTTTACAATTTAATTCGCCACGTGAAACAGAATTGATATACTGCCCTTCTTTTCCATAAGCCTGGTAGGCAGTACTTCCATCGGCATTATGCATAAAGCGGCCATGCATGGGAATGCAGATTTTCCTGATCTCATCCATCAGGCCAACTTCTTCCAAAGCCTTAATGCCACGGTCGCTTAAGGCAAGATTGATAGAGCGCCCCGCAACCATATCCTGCTTGCGCATATCGGAACGGCGTTCATATATTTTTACGTTGTATCCACGTTTTGATAAATAAATAGAAAGCAATGAGCCAACCAAACCAGCACCAATAATTACCGTTTCTTTCTTGCTCATTATTTTTTATTTAGTATCAGTTTTACAATTTCTCCAAACTTCCATACATCTTCAAACGAATTGTATAATGGAACCGGTGCAACACGTATTACATTTGGTTCACGCCAATCGGCAAGTATGCCATTTTGTTTAAGTGCATCAAAAACTTCTTTGCCTCTTTGTAACATTAACATTGAAACCTGGCAACCTTTATTTTCTTTAGGTGTAATGATCTCGATCTTATTTTCTACCGAGCCTGCATTCAGTTCTTCAATAATAAAAAATAAATAATCGCTTAACTGTTGTCCTTTGGCAATTAAATTTTCAATGCCAGCCTCTTCAAAAATATTTAGCGATGCTTTGTGTGCGGCCATGCTTAATACCGGCGCATTGCTCAATTGCCAACCTTCGGCAGTTGGTATTGGCTTAAAACCTTTTTCCATTTGAAAGCGGGTTGCTTTATCATGTCCCCACCAGCCGGCTAACCTTGGTAAAGCGGTATTGCCTGTATGGTTTTTTTTGATGAATGCTCCGGCAACGCCGCCGGGGCCGCTGTTTAAATATTTATAACTGCACCAGCAGGCAAAGTCAACATCCCAGTCGTGCAAATGCAGTTCAATATTACCGGCAGCATGTGCAAGGTCAAAACCACAATACGCACCGGCTTCATGTGCAGCCTGGGTGATTGCTTTCATATCAAACACCTGGCCGCTGTAATAGTTCACGCCACTAAAAATTACCAATGCAGTTTCGTGGGAGTGCTTTTTTATTGTATCAAAAATGTCTTCTGTCCGGATAATATATTCACCATCTCTTGGTGCAACTTCAATAATAACATCATCGGGATTTAATCCATGAAAAATTGCCTGTGTTTCAAATGCATATTGATCAGATGGAAAAGCTTTTGCTTCGCAGATGATCTTAAATCTTTCTTTGGTGGGTCGATAAAAACTCGCCATCAGCAAATGCAGATTTACAGTAAGTTGGTTCATCACTATAATTTCTTCCGGCAATGCGCCAACAATTTTTGTAAGCAGTTGCGGAAACATTTCATGATAGCTAAACCAGGGTTGCCTTGCATTAAAATGACCTTCTACACCAAAGCTGGCCCAGTCTTCCAGTTCGTTCAGCACATAATCCTGTGTTGTTTTTGGTTGCAGGCCAAGGGAGTTGCCGGTAAAGTAAATGGATTCATTTCCGTTGATGATTGGGATGTAAAATTTATCCCTGAAATGTTTTAAAGAATCTTTTTCATCCAACGCTTTGGCAAAAGCTAAACTATTCTCAAATATCATCCTAGTTATTTTAATCTATTGTAGCAATCACTTTTAATTCGATGGCAATGGGTGTTGGTAAACTTTTTACCTCAACAGTAGTCCTGCATGCCTGCACATCTTTAAAATACTCGCCGTAAATTTTATTATAGACAGGGAAATCCTTTTTCATATTGGTTAAAAAAACGGTAACGTCCACGATCTTATTCCAACTGCTACCGCTGGCTTCCAGCACAGCTTTTACATTAGCAAAGCACTGATGTGTTTCGGCTTCAATATCGTACTTAACAATATTTCCATCTGCATCCATTTCCAAACCGGGTATGGCATTGTCTTTTGCACTTCTGCTGCCAATGCCTGAGAGGAATAAAAGATTTCCTACACGCCTTGCATGTGGGTAAGCACCTAAAGGTTTTGCTGCAGAATCGGTATTTATTATTTCGTTCATAATTTTTTTAACGCAGTGAAAAAGAGATAATGAGTTATCGCAGAGTAACTCAGCGTAAATCTCTGCCCCTCATTTTCTCTGCGTTCTATTTTAAAATTGAATACAAACATTTTTTGCTTCTGTAAAAAATTTCAAAGCTTCCCAGCCACCTTCTCTTCCCACACCGCTGTTTTTCATTCCACCAAAAGGCGTACGTAAATCCCTAACCAGCCAGCAGTTTACCCAAATAATTCCACTTTGTACTTTTGCAGCAACACGGTTTGCTTTGCTGATGTCCTGCGTCCAGATGCTAGCAGCCAAACCATAATTGGTTGCATTGGCTAATGCTATCGCTTCTTCTTCCGTATCAAAAGGCTGTATGGTAACAACAGGACCAAAAATTTCTTCCTGGTTAGTTTTACAACTTTGATCAAGCCCTTCAATAATAGTGGGCTCAATAAAATATCCTTCGGCACATCTGCCTGTTAACTT
>JBKJLT010000535.1:0-19503 GCA_046596765.1 Ferruginibacter sp.
TTGGATACTTAACTTAACTGTTGGTTTTCTTAGTGTATTGGATTTGGTTTCTTGACTGGATATTGGTTTTTTGGTTATCTGATGTAAAAGTAAAGCGGCATTTGTTGTTAAAAAACTAAAACACATTGAGCGGTAGGTTTTTAATACCGAAACGGTATTTAGTACTTCTGAACAGGAAAACAGGTTTGCTTTTGGTGCCCTTAAAGTGGTCCCGGCAATGGCGAAAAAATAAAAGCCCCGATGCCTGATGCACCTCCCTGTAATGATGTTACGTCGCCCGATTTTTCGTTGTTTAAGCTTCAGATTTTAAATAATTAGATATTTTTTGCTCTAAAACTTGTTTATTCCAAAATAATGTATGACATTTGTTTTCCCTAACAGTAATTTTACCATCTTTCACGTGTATTTCCCTTTCTAATTATTTATTAATAGTTAAACCATTTCATTCGGCCTGATAGCCGCCGTCCAATTTCAATATCCATTTTTTTAATATAAGCCAGTCAATAAACTGGCGATAAAACTAAACCCATGGCAAATTTTACCCTACCGGAAACGGTATCCCTATTGACAGTTGTAAAACGTATTATTCGTTTACCAAAATTATTGCTCGTTTTAATTGCGGCCTATTGCTGCATTAATACCGCCAAAGCCGCTATCGAACCCATCCCTTCGGGTTCGTTTATAATCAACATGGGTGTATTACCACAAACCTATGGCAATGGAGTTAAACCCTGGGGCATGGTGTTTGACCTTATCCGCAATCATCGTGTACAGATAAAGTGGGTTATCAATCCTTCTAAAGTGAGATTTGGAAAAGATTTCACCTATAACGGTGTGGACTACAAAGGTGGCACATTTATCATTCTGCAAGACTACAGGAATGCAGCTGTGAATGCAAGAATCAGTTTCTGGCAAACCAAGGGTGTGGTGGGCATTACTACCACTTCTACTTTTAATGTGGATATAACGCATACATTAAAATATACACCCAGGTGGACCTTTGATTTTCAAAATGGAAAAATTGCATTGGGGTTTCTTTTGAGCGCAGGTATCGACACGACAGGGTTTCCTAAAAAAAATCCGGCCGATTTGAATGGCTGTGATGACTTGTTTGTAATGCCGCACGCTGATCCAACCTGGGCTACCCATAAAAACCTGTTGACCTGGAACCAAAATAGTAAGGGTTGGATATGGGCAGGCTGTCATGCAGTTAGTGCATTGGAAAATCTTTGTAATCCTGCCAACACTTCCCAAAAAATGAACTTCCTGTCCCAAACCGGACTTGTGTTATGGAATAATCATAATGATGCTTCAGCGCCGTTTAATTATCGCTTTCCTGCCGATCCTGAAATGCAATTCATGGGTAATGTTGAAAATGCCATGAGGAATGGTTCTGAGCAGGTATTCCTGCCTTTACTCAACGGCGGATGGAGGCCTACCACAAAACTCGGTGTGTATGATCCTACTCAACAAGACATTCCAACCAAATCACCGGGTGAAGCTGCATTGGTAGCATATGGATACGCATTTGGAGATCCACAGCGAGGTAAGGTGATGTATGAGGCAGCACACAATATCGACAAGGGCATTGAGGATGCAGTCTCGGCGTTGCGGGCGTTCTTTAACTTTTCGTTTATGGCTGTTTTAAATAAACAGACAACCAATCCTTTAAATGGCCAGGCATTAATTACTACTACAGGATATTATGATTATACAGTCAACTTACCTTCGGGTTATAATCCAGCAGAATATTCTTTCAATTGGACAACCACCTGTGGAGGTAGTCTTACCAATGCAACCGGGTTGACCACTAATTTTCTACCCGGTCCAGGTTTTTCAGGTAATTGTCAAATAACAGTAACTATCACTGATAATTGTGGCAGGCAATATTACCAATCTATAGGAATTCCAGCTTTTGGCCGCAATTTCCCAGTAGAAGATCCGGAACCAACCGACACTGCAGTTGGTACACCTGCAGGAGCGGAACCGGTTGCCAAAACTGCATTTGGAGCAATTGTTGGAGCGTTTGTAAATGGTTATGGTCAGCTAAACTGGAACACCCTGAGTGAAGGCAATCTCGACCATTTTGAAATAGAGCGAGGTAAAGACGCAGATAATTTCGAAAAGATCGGGAACGTATATGCTAAGGGAAACAGCAAATTACCACTCGATTATTCATATCCTGATCTGCTGGCAAAGCCGGGTGCTTATTATTACAGATTGAAAGTAGTTGATATGGATGGTAAATACACTTACAGTAAAGTAGTGGTAATCAATTCTGAGTTGAAGGGTGTTAGCCTGCTGCTGGTTTATCCAAATCCTTTTGGACACAAAGTGCAGGTAAAGGTGGAAGTTGAAAAACGAGAGGAGGTTACTATCCGGGTGTTGAACAGCATGGGAGGCGTTATCCGCACTCAAACTACATTTGTGGAGAAAGGTGTAAGCGCCATTGAAGTAAAAAATGTAGCCGATCTGCCTGCGGGAGTATATCATTTGCAGATCGTTACACCTGAGAAAACGATGAGTGTTAAAATCATGAAACAATAATGGTAATGTACAGAAAAATAGTTGGTGATATTTTGGATTAAAATACTGGTATTGCTGTTGTAAACTTAAAAGCCGAAGCAGGCTAATTTCAGGAAGGGGTAAGCTTTGTGAACGCCGAAAAGAAATTTATTTAAGCCAATGGTACATTTGTTTAAGACGGCGGTAATTATGTTAATGCCAAAGGAAACATTGAAACGGACATTGGTAATTGTGTTAACGCCATAAGGAATTATTAAAGAGCCATCGGTAGTTTTACTGCTGCCAAAAGGAATTATACTTTAACCAGCCCGAATATTGCCAAAGACTAAAGAAAAAATAAACCAAACGAATTAAAAAGTACCCTTTCCGCAGGGTACTTTTTAATTTTGCTGTGTTTAACCAAATTAGTCTTTACGGTTTTTGAACTCTAATTTGCTAACCTGTTTGAATTGTGGGCTTGTGGCACCGTAAACGGACTTAATATATTTCTTAACGTCCAGCGCTGTATTCACCAATCCTGTTAATGCGTTATAGAGTGTAGTTTGCCTTGCAATACGGCTGTTGCTCCAATTTGTATAGCTGGTAACAACTGCAGTATTGGCGGTTTTAAGTTCTGTTAGTTTAGCCTGAAGTGCAGGTAAGCCTAACTCTTTTTCGTTTGGCTTGTAATTACTATCGGAAGCCAACAATTCAATTAATTTATCGAAATGCTCAATTTGCTGATCGTAACTCTGCTGGCTCGATGAAATGGAAGCCCCCTCTAACTCCCCCGAAGGGGGAGGACTGGCTTTTGGTGTTGCCCGTTGCCCCTGCAGCTTTCTGTTAATGCTTCTTGCATCTTTTACAGTTTCGGCAGAAGCATCTGTTGCATCTAAGGCATTGATAATTTTTGTTGCATAGGATTTCAGCGTTTTAAAAGCATCCATCCTGGTATTTGTTGCATTATTAAATGCAGTTTGCGTGGTCTTTACATCTTTCAATACATTTTGCGATGCTGTTAATTGTGATTGCAGGTTAGCAATTACTAAAGCTTCTTTTGAGGGATTGTAGGATGTGCCGTAACCATTGCAGAATGAAATTAAATCTTCATAATTGGCTACATTTTTTGCGTGGCCTGTTTCGGATGTTGATGGCATAGTGGTAAATTTTAAGTGATTAATTTTTTTTACCCTATAAAAATAATATGGAAAAATTGTAAAAACAATACCTCAAAGTGGTAATAAATTAGAGATATTGTTAAATTAAGATGGAGTTTGTGTGGATTGCAAATCGGCTGACCTGGTGGGGTGGCTATTGTGACTCGTCCTGAAACAAGTTTAGACTGGGGGCAGTCCTAGTTCATCTAAAAACTGATTATGAGTATTTCTTGCATCGGTTATTTTTCTTTCTATATCAACCAGTTTTTTATTTACTACTTTCAAGTCAATAATTTCTTCGTCTAAGGAAGTGCTTACATACCGTGAAATGTTTAAGTTGAATTCGTTCTTTTCGATTTCGTCCATAGGTACTCTACGAGAGTAGCGAATTTCTTCTTTTCGATATTGATAAGTCTCTACAATTTTATTTATAGGCTCGGGCAATAGATTGTTCTGCCTTTTACCCTTTTCAAAATTTTCAGCTGAACTAGCATTAAAGTCGGTTTCAAACATACTGGCCTGTGCCTTGTCTTTTTCTTTACGTGGTTCGTCAATGTGTTCAATGCTGTGAAATGGCAATGCAATGTTTGTTGTATCTTCTTTTCTTCCATTCCAAAAAAGAAATACATCTTCTTCAACAGCAAAAAGTTTATAGATAAATTCTTTGGGCAGTTTTTCGCCTGCTTTCATGAGGTCTATAATTTTGTTTTTACTGTATCGTTGAGGTTGATATTTGGCAATTATTTTTGACTTTCGAGGGTATTTTTACCTACATTATAAGCATATACCGCTGCCGGTAAATACTGAATTTGTACGTTGTTATATTCTTTAATTCCTGTTTTGTCGATGGTTGTAGAAAGGGCCTGGTTTAAATTGTTTTCGTTGCAAAAAGCGGCAAGACTTTTTAATTCGTTGGGTGCTTCAAAAAAACGATTGCTCCATTTAATTTCTACAGCCCAATCGGGTTTGTTTGATTTACGACTGATGTTTATTAAATCTACTTCTCCGTTTTTCCAACGGGCATAGTAAGGAATAAAAGAGGTACGCTGCATCCATTGACTAAAGATGGCGGTTTCAACAATAGCACCCATACCATCCGCTTCGGCAGTAAGCGGTGCAAACAAAGCACTCCGTAAACTTGGATTGGTAAGATATATTTTAAAAAAATTCTCCCTTTGAAAGCGACCTGCTTTCTGGTCAACTCTTTTAACAATGTGTACTAAAAAGGCTGCCTGCAGATAAGATAGATATTGCCGTAAAATTGTTTTTTTTACTCCACTATTTTTGCTTAATTCATCAATGCTACATTCCTGACCGCTATTCCAGGCAATAGTAGTGAAAAGTGAGTTTAGTTCCTGTACATCCTGAATGCCATATAAACCAGGCAAATCTCTTAATAAAACTTTATCAATAATATCAGCCCGCATAAACCTGCCCGGATTACTTTGTATTTCCTGGTTAAAAATTACTTCGGGATAGCCACCAAAATTTACATAATTAATAAAGTGCCTGTTTAGTTCAGTAATGTTAGTGGTAGCTGAAAAAATAGAAATATTACCTTTCCATGTAAGTGTGTCAGGTTTTATAAGTGCATTCAAATTTTTGAGGTGAATAAATTCATAAAATGTAAGGGGCGGAAGCATGAAATCGGTAAACCGGCCAGCGCCACTTTCATTACTTTTAAATTTTAAAGCCGCTGCTGCCGAACCGCTGGCAATAAATTTTGTTTGGTGAAAACTATCCACTAAAGTTTTAAGATGAACCTCCCAATCTTTGAGGTATTGAATTTCGTCAAAAAAAATGAACCAGCCATCCGAATCCATAATGCCTGTTGCTTTTTTAGCCATTGTAAAAAGATCAGCTAAAGGAATATTATTATAGATGGGAGTTTCGATGGAGGCATATAAAATTTTTTGAGGAGGTATGCCATCAGTAATAAGTTGTTGAATGGTGTGGTATAACATAACAGTTTTACCAACTCTTCGTGGTCCCATGAGGACGTTTGCCCTATGAACAGATGTGTTTTTTACTAAGGGATAAAATAAATTGAAATAAAGGCGGGGGTTAAAAGATTTATAATAATCATCTAAATTACCTGTTGCCCACCAGGGATTTTCAAATTGAAGCCTAGCAATAATTTGTTCTTCAGAAAATGGATGTAATGCCATAATGGGACAAAATTAGCAAAATAAGTTTTATTAAGAAACCTTATTTTGCTGATTTATAAGATTTAAAACATTTTTTTTAAATCTTCATTCTTATTTTACCTGAAACAGTTTACAATATTAGTCAGTTGGGTGACGAGTGGGTGCCTCACACACTAAAAAAGCCCCGCAAAAAATTGCAGGGCTTCGCTTATAGTGTACGGACGGAATTACTGTTTTATCAACTTCTCCACAATGGTTGCATCATCGGTTTTAATGTGCAGCATATAGGGAGCTGATGGAAGTTTATCCAGATCGTTAATGGTAAACCAGTTAAAGCCTTTTAAGCCTTTTACCGATTTGCTGAATACCATACGGCCATTGATATCGATAAACCTGAAATCGACCGGTGTATTATGTGTAAGCGTGAGGTACACATCAATTTTACCGGTGAACGGATTGGGTGCTACTTTTGTAACCAGTTGTATGCTATTTTCTATACGGATAATTACCACCTGGCTGTACTCGAACTTACCATCAATATCCACCATCTTTAGGCGGTAATAATTCACGCCTTTCAGGGGAGCCGGATCAACCAGGTCGTAACTGGTGGGGCTGTTACTATTGCCTTTGGCAGTTACGGTTGCAAGCTTACTGAACCTCAGCCCATCTGCACTGCGCTCTACTTCAAAATGTTTGGTATTTAATTCGTTTGCTGTTACCCAGTTCAGGTCAACCTTGCTGCCGTTTAACCGGCCGCTGAAGCTAATGAGTTTAACTGGGAGTGTCTGACTCCAGGTTATGGTTACCGCAGCAGGCGTAGGATCATAATATCCAGCTGCATCTCTTGAAGCATAAGTAAAAGTACAAACCAAGGCATTATCACTGGGGTCAATCAGCAGCAATGTTGGGTCAAAGGAAGTTATTACCATATTAGCCGTTACCAACGCCCCATTATAAAATAATACAGCATTATTTGGTACAGTTGTGATCTTATATGTTTTACCGGATCCTAACACACCGTCTTCAGGATCTGAGCCACTGAAGCCTGGAACGGCATATTGCATACCTGGAACATTAACGGTATAATTCCTACTCTTATCATCCGAGTCGGGTAATCTTTCAATTCCGAAATTTACGCCGGTTATATTTACTGTGCCGGTATTAACCGCAATTTTAGCGCAGGGTGCAAGTACACTATTACCGGTACCGGCATTATTGTTAATACCAAAACAATCGCCGGTTGCTATCCAGTCTGCCGGAAGGGCAACATCCGATGGAGCGTTATCGCCAATATTTAAACTGGTAGTAGATAACCTGAGTGTAAAATTAGTAAGTATGTCTACTGCCGGAAAAGAGAAAGCACCACCCACCGCTACCGTTGTACGGTATACCACTTTGCCGGATGTATCTATCAGGTAAGCATATAAAACCATACTGTTAACTACGCCCATGCCTGTGCCATTAACAATACCATCCATCAGGCCATTGGCATCGTTAAACATATTTCCACTCACTGTTATTTTATTTTTTGCAATGCCATAGTCGTAAGGTGACAGGCAGGTTTGCGTGCTGACAGCGGTAAAGTTGTGCTGTAACAGGGTTGTGGTATGATGAAAAGCAGGAACACTTGCAGGATCGAGCCTGGTTATATAACACTGCGGGTAACGCAGAAACTGTATTTTAATATTGTCTATATAAACTGTGTCTGCATCTCCCATAGCCGCATTGGTAAGGAACCTAAGGTAAGTTGTGGCCGCTGCATACTGTGTAATATCCTGGTTATAAATAGTTACATAGTTAGCATCGGTAGTACCATCGCCTGCAATGGTAAATACGGTACCAAAAGCCACACCATCCTTAGATGCCTGCACAGTAACATTTTTACCTGCAGTTAAGGTTGCGCTTTTGCGCCTGTAAGAGAATGTAAGGAATGCATAAGATGCACCACTGAGATTTACAGTTCGGGTGGCAGAGCGGTTTGCATCTTTAAGCCGCAGGGCATAGCCGAAAGCATTATCCATTTTTATCTCTACATCGGTGTTTGCTGCTGTTTGCGAATTATTGCAGAACCCGACAGATGGGTCTCCAATATCGGTCCAGTTGCCTAACCACGCTGCGTTACCATCCGATCCGTAAGCACAGGTATTGATGTTTCCTGTACTGTCAAAATCATCAGCCACAAATTTTTCGGGATAGGTAATGAACTGGTAGGTACCCGATGCATCCACAATCACAGAATCTTTCAGCTCATTGGCATTGATGGCAGTATTACAATTTCCATCTACATATAAATACACTTTTGCACCGGCAAAACCTGTACCCCCATCATTATTGAGGCCATCGTCATTCTTATCCAGAAATACCTTACCTGCAATTATATTTTGATTAAATGGTGCCGGGCAAACGGCAATATCTACATACACCCTGGCATTATCGCAAACAATAGGTGATGGTGTTGAACAAACACTGTATTCAAAAGTATCTTTACCTACAAACCCTGGGTTGGGTGTGTAAATAATTGTACCATTTGTATTGATGAATATGGTACCGTTTTTAGCAAGCAATAATCCGGTATTGGTTACTGAAGCCGGGTCTATTATTGCCAGAAAACCGAAATCGTTCAGCAATACCGGGATGGTTACTGGTTGGTTTACCATAGTTCGGCTATAATCGTCGTTGGCAAAAATGAGTTTTTGTTTACAGAAGGGCTGTATGGTAGAACCTACATCCCAACTGGGATTAGCAATCACAGCAGTTGATGGGTCTTCGCCATATACGGCCGCCAGTTTAGTACCATCGCATGTAAAAACAGCGAGGCCACTCTGGTCGTTATCGCTGGCATCGAGCAGGCGCTTGTGGTTAAGGGCATTTAGTGGATAAGACACGTCATAACGCAAGCCACATGGGCTTATCAACCCGGTTGTACCGCTCACGTTTCCATTATATTTAACATAAATCGTGGTATTGGCTGTTGGTGTTACCCAAATAGGGTTGTCATTTCTTGTTCCGTCAATAGAACCTGGTGCCCAGGCAATAGTAGCAAAATCAGTAAGCCTGTTTTCGGCAATAAGGTTAAATGACCAGTCATATTCTGTTCCAATATTTCCGCCGCCGCCGGGTGTATAAGAATCACATATCTGAATGGCGGTAAAAGATTCGCCGGTAAGATTTATAAATTTATAACCTGCAGTTTGAGACATACCCAACGGGAAACGGACAGTTGATTTTGCAGGTATGGTTATAGTTCCACTCGAAGGGATACCAGAAGTATAGTTTATAGTAAGTGCCCTGTTAAGACTGTTGTATAACATTACCACAGCGGTATCTGCCGGATTTTGTGCCCTGCCGGTTGTAGGCACCGGTGAATAATATGTATTGGAATACCAGGTGGCCGGAAAAATAGGCACATCCCTTGATGAATAGCCATCATTGCCGCCAAAATGCAGATCTACACCTATAAGTCCACTGGAAGTTATGGTGGCACCACTCATTACGCCGCCATTAACCAGAAACACATCACCCTCATTAATAGTAGCTGTGGTTTCCAATGTTCCGTTGTTATCCTTGTCAATATTTATAACGGTATTATTCTGAGCAGCACGTATGAATAATGCAGTATACCGGAAATCCTGGCTGTTGAAATCCTGCCCTACCGGAATGGTAAAGGTTGTTCCGTAATCCAGTGTACGTGCCACATTCGTCTTCATACATTGTACCGACATGAGCGAAGGTTCGCCCGAAACCTGCGTTACGGTAATTTGCCCGCTTGCGAATATTTTGTCCCTTCCATCATAAAATATATTGGCCTGCACCCTTGGGTTTGTGGGTATGGTATTGTCTAATACAATACTTCCGCCAGCAGGAATAATATCATTTGTATAGCCCGGTACAATGCCATTATAAGGATTGCCATCTCCCCATACCTTGGTAGTTGTTTGCGTAGCATTCAGCGGATTTATTTCATATCCATCTTCCCATTCATCCCATACAATCACCATACCCGGATACGGCATTTTCAAACTTATTATCGTACGTATATTGTTAGTTGGAATTGCATTGTTTGTAGAGCTGTCAAGTGCCATACGGGCTTCATTTTCAGAGAAAGGAATATAGTAAGTATGACTCTTGGTGGCTTCGGAGCAAGGGTCAACCAAAAATGGATTAATGGTTAAATAAACCTGGGCAGATCCGCAAAGTGCTGTACTGTCGCAAATTTCATAAGTCAAGGTATCCCGTCCGGCAAAAGATCCGTTAGGCACATACACAATCTTGTTATTTGACAGATATCCCGAACCATTATTACCTTGTACTAAAACTGCCAGTGTGCTTGGTTTAATATTATTATTGGGGTCATAATCATTAGCAAGTACATCTATAGTTATTGGTGCACCACCTGCTCCCACAGCCGAATCGTTCTGTGCAACAGGGGCACAAACCAGGCAGGTTGCAAAATTAATTACTTCTGAGTTTTTGATAATGTTTTCATATCCTTCGTAAGCCGTTGCCATGATGGCAATATTGCCATAACCGGCAGGGATTGTCCATGGATACTCGTAAGTACGGGTGCAGGAAGTTGAATCTACACAGGCAACATTAACTGTTGATCCCGGAGGATTAAAATTAATTGTGAGTTTGGTAATATCTGTATAACCAAAAGGTGTGGTTACTACTGCCCTTGCATACATGGTAGTGCCCGGGTTGCCGCTGGTGCGGATACTGCCACCCGGATAAGCTGCAGTATATACATTGAATGAAGTAATATCAATAAAGGTAGAAACCGGAAACAGGCTGATTCTTGAAGGTTTGCTGGCACTACGGTAAAGTATTTTAAATACTACTCCCGGCTGTGCAGAAGTAATCTGTAAAGCTATTGCCTGGCCACTTGGTACTGTGGAATCTGCTCCCAGAACCCCTGTCCAGGTAAGTACCTGGCTAGCTGAATTATAAACGGGATTGGATAAAGTAATGATGTTGGTACTGCCATATTTTATCTGGGCTGTTATTGACGGGTTCGCCGGCATGGTGCCACTGGTAATGCTTACATAGGTAAGTACCGAAATGGTTTGCGCTTTAATAATAAGGTCGGCACACAAAGCAGGTACCTGAGTGAAAGTTAAAGTATTTATACCTGAAGCAGGTTTAACGGAGACAGCTCCAATTGCCCAGTTTTGGCTGGCTGCGCCATTCCAGGACATACTTACGGAGCTGGCACCTGCAGTGGTACTGGCTCCTCCTGTAATTTCATTTCCTGAGTTAATGTTATAACGTTCTGTTTGCCCTGCATTTGCTCCCATGGTGGTGACTCTGTATGTAGCCACATCAAAAACCATCTCACCATTAGCAGCATTAACAGTTGTGGTTGCGGCAACGCTGTTACCAACTGCAGAAGAAAAAGTACCTAAAGGTGTTACCTGATCAACCCCGGTAAAGGTAGTAACACCTATCACAATACCTCTATCAGGTGCAGCATCTAAATTTACAACCACATTTGCCGTACCTGAAGGCGGATTTATCAACTTGTAAATGTGCATCCTTGCATTAGTACTGCTGACATTTTCACCTACCAGGGTAAGTGCTATACCCCCATAAGTTAGTGAGGTAATGTTCTTATTTTTTTGAGATACACCTACCAGCATTAACCTATTGGATCCTGAACCGGTGGTATGTGAAACGGTGAATGAGGTTACAGCCGGATTGGCTGCAGAAAATGAATTGGTTGCATCTATTGCAAGTACGGTTCCAGATGCAGTAATATCAACCGTGGAAAACGTAGTGGTTAATCCGGTTGCTACCGGATCAATCCTGTCCAATATTTGGCCCGGTGCTGAAAGATAAAGCGGAGCCTGCACTATAGCCGGATTGATGGTTACAATATGGCCGGAAGTTGAAGGTCCGTTACAACCTGTTGCAGAAGCTGTTATCATAGAAGTACCATTCCAGCCAGCGGTCCAGGTAACAGCACCGGTTGCCGCATTGATTGTATTACCACCTGCTAAACTAGCTGCATCAAGCACATAAGAAATGCCAGTACTTTGAGTGGCTGTGGCGGTATAGGTAACTGTACCCGAAACCTGTGTACGTGTTGACTGAGCACCCATCGCAAATACCGGCGTACCTACTGAGGCGGTAATTGTAACTGTGTGCGTTGCGGTTTTAGGGCCATTGCATCCTGCTGCAGAAGCTGTTATTGTTGATGTGCCACTCCATGCTGCAGCATAAGTTACTGCGCCGGTTGCTGAATTAATGGCGTTTCCTCCTGAAATACTTGAAGCGTCCAGGCTATACGTGATGCCTGTTGTATTTGTGGCTGTAGCCGGATAAGTTACTGAACCGGCACCCTGGCATCTTACAGATGTAGTACCGCCTGTAAATACAGGCGTACCTACTGTTGGTGTAATAGTTACTGTGTGCGTTGATGTTTTAGGGCCATTACATCCTGCTGCGGAAGCTGTAATTACAGAAGTTCCTGTGTAGCCTGCTATATAAGCAACCGTGCCGTTTGTTGAATTTATTGAATTACCTGCTGTTGTGCTTGCGCCATCCAGCGAGTAGGTGATACTGGTTGCGTTGGTGGCAGTAGAACTATACGCAACGAGGCCACCACCCTGGCAACGTGTTGAGCTTGCACCCAATGCAAAAATGGGATTACCAACGGTTGGTATTATAGTTACTGTGTGGTTTGCTGTTTTAGGGCCATTACAACCTGTTGCAGTAACAGTAATTACAGAAGTCCCATTCCAGGTTGCAGCATAAACCACAACACCGGTTGCAGCATTTATAGTATTACCGCCGGTAATACTTGCTGCATCAAGCGCATAAGACAGTGTTGAATTTGTTGCTGAAGCTGTATAAGTTACCGTATTACCACCCTGGCAACGGATAGATGTTGCCCCAAAGGTAAATGACGGGTTACCAACTGTGGGTGTTATGGTTACTGTGTGTGTAGCAGTTTTAGGACCGTTACATCCTGTTGCACTTGCGGTAATGATGGTTGAACCTGTCCAACCAGCTGCATAAGTTACCAAACCTGTAGCCGCATTGATGGAATTGCCCCCTGTTATGGCAGCTGCATTCAACGAATAAGTAATTCCTGTATTATTGGTTGAGCTGGCATCATAAGAAACTGTACCGGCACCCTGACAAATGGTTGAAGCAGCACCAAGTGTAAACACCGGGGTACCCACAGTTGGCGTTATTGTTACTGTGTGTGTTGCAGTGGTAGGGCCACTACAACCTGTTGCAGTTGCTGTTATAATTGTAGTGCCTGACCAGGTTGAAATATAATTAAGTAAACCGGTGGAGGAAGTGATCACGTTTCCACCGGCGATACTGGCGGCATCAATGCTCCAGCTAATACCAGTGTTGTTTGCAGCACTAACATTATAAGTTACATTATTGGTGCTTTGGCAACGTATACTTGCCGATCCCAGGGCAAAAACAGGTATTCCCACTAAACCATTTGTGGTAACTGTATGTGTTGCAGTTTTTGGTCCGCTGCAACCTGTTGCAGTAGCCGTTATAGTTGAAGTGCCGGACCAACCGGCCACGTAAGTTACATCGCCGTTTGTACTGTTAATCGTATTGCCACCGGTTGTACTGGCAGCATCCAGGGTAAAAGTTAAACCTGTATTATTTGTTGAAGTGGCAGCATAGCTAACCAATCCCGCTGACTGACACCGTGTTGATGCGGCACCCAAAGTAAATACAGGTGTACCCACAGTAGGTGTTATTGTAATGGTGTGTGCAGCTGTTAAAGGACCGGCACAACCCGCTGCGCTTGCTGTGATTGTTGATGTTCCGCTCCATCCCGCTGCATACGTTAAGGCACCGGTTGATGTATTTATTGAGTTACCCGGGAAGGAACCTGTAGTTGCATCCAGCGAGTAAGTAATGCCTGTAGTATTGCTTGCCGTTGCAGCATAAGTAACTGTACCCGCCCCCTGGCAACGTATGGAGGTTGCTCCCAATGTAAATACCGGTGTGGTTACATTATCATTAGTAGTGGCTGTATGGCTGCCCGTTTTAGGGCCATTACAACCGGTGGCAGTAGCAATAATGGTTGATGTACCTAACCAGCCGGCAGTGTACGTTACCGCTCCTGTAGCAGCATTGATGCTGTTTCCGGCGGCAATACTTGTTGCATCTAAAGTATAGGTAATACCCGTATTACCACTCGAATTTGCTGTGTAAGTTACTGTGCCTGCACCCACACAACGTGTTGATGTATTGCCGGATGTAAAAGTAACGTTGCCTATTGTAGCTGTAACGGTAACTGTGTGTGTAGCAGTTTTTGGGCCATTACAACCCGCAGCACTTGCAGTAATTGTTGAAGTGCTAAACCAGAGAGCCGTATAAGTTACATCGCCAGTTGCAGAATTTATAGTATTCCCAAAAAAGGTACTTACCCCATCAAGCGAATAAATAATTCCTGTGGTATTGGTTGCAGTAGCACCATAATTTACGGCACTTGCTCCCTGGCAACGGATGGATGATGCACCCAATGCAAATACAGGGCTACCTACAGTTGGAGTTATAGTAACAGTATGGGTTGCAGTTGCCGGGCCGGTACATCCTGATGCTGTTGCAGTAATTATTGAAGTACCGCTCCAGCCGGCAGCATAAGTTACAGCACCGGTTGATGCATTTATTGCATTACCGCCTGTGATGCTTGCAGCATCAAGGCTGTAGGTTATGCTGGTTGAGTTGGATGCTGTTGCTATGTAGGTAACCGTTCCTGTTCCCTGGCAACGGGTTGATGATGCACCAAGGGTAAATGCAGGAGTACCTACGGGTGTGGTTATGGTTACTGTATGAGTTGCGTTGGTTGGTCCGTTGCAACCCGTTGCTGTTGCCGTAATTATAGATGAGCTTGCCCAGCCGGCAGCATAGGTTACCACACCGGTTAAAGCATCAATACTATTACCACCAGTAATACTGGCTGCATCAAGAGAATATGTAATTCCTGTATTATTATTTGCGGTTGCAGTATAAGTTATCGTAGATGCTCCCTGGCAACGTGCAGATGTTGTACCCGACGTAAATACAGGCGTACCCACATTTGCTGTTACAATTACAGAAAGACTTCCGGCTCCGCTGCTCCATGCAAGTGTTGTATTGTCTCGTGATCGTACATAATAAGTTCCAGAACTGCTGACGGTATATGAAGAGGCTGAATTAACAGTGCTTGTACCTGCTGCAGTTGTTTGCCAGTACCAGGTTTCGCCTGCAGGTGCAGAGCCTGTAAAATTAAGGGTAACTCCTGGTGGGTTACATTGTGGTGAGTTAGATGTTGGATTGGCAGGATTGGGAGGTAATGTTCCATTTACTGTACCGAAAATAGTCACTTCATCATTTGTCCATCTTCTGCCATTGCTTTCTGCATTGGTTATATAAAACCGAAAAGTAACAGCCCCTATATTTGTAAAACTGGCAGTTGGTAATGGTACAGTAATGGTTTGCAATGTTCCGGTTGCAGTTCCGGTTGCTATATCTGTAGCGAATCCATCCTGGCTTGAACGCAGGTACCAGTTGGTTGTACCCACTGGGGTCTGGTCAAGGTATTCATCAAAAACGATGCTGTTTAGTGTTAAGGTTAAACCCACAGTGGGTGTAATAGTAAATTGATTATACTGAGTCAGGTCTATTATTGGAGTTAGATTCCAGGCCCTTGTTTGAAAAACATCAGTCGCTCCCTGGCAACTGGTATTTACACTACTATAATTACTAAAAACCGCATTGACAGGCTGGGTGTTTACTGCAGGATTCTGATTAGGACAGGTACCGGTACCGGTAAAGGGATAAAGGGCTAAGGAAGAAGAGGGCGGTGCTCCACTGTTTACTGTACCGTATAAAGTTACTTCATCATTTCTCCAATTAACCCAAAGTGTAGAATTACAGTTTAACAGGTAAAGCCTGAAAGTAACCGCACCAACATTTGTAAAACTGCCTGCGGGCAGGTTAATTATATCTGTTTGCATAATAAGTGTAACCGTATCCGTGGCAATATCAGAAGTATAATTATCGAGGCTGGAACGTAATACATATTTGGTAACACCACCTGCAGGATCTCTATCGTAACGCTGATTTAACCGGAGCTGAGAGAGGGTAAGGTTATATCCTGATGCAGGCGTTACTGTAAACCCGATATATTCATTGGTATTTACAACCTGTGAAGAGTTAGTCCAGTTCTCAGACTCAAATTCATTCAACCTGACATGGCAGATTAAAGATGGCCCGACAAAAGCGTAATTACTGAATGTAGCATTTGCAGGCTGGCTGTTAATTGCCGGATTTGGATGAGGGCAAACTGCAGCACCGGTAAAGGAATAAACACCCAGTTGAGCCTGGGTTTTGGTACTTGCCGCAAATAACAATAACCCTGTAAACAAGGTTGCAAGTATCTTCTTTAAATGAAGAAGGCTGATAAATTTTGTGTTCATTCTGGTTTATTTAGGATAACATTGGATAAACTTTTATGTAGACCTGCACTTATAAATTCAGTTTTTAAACAATTAAAATTGATAGGTAAGCCCAGCCATGTTTTTGCAGTTAGAGGCTGCACATAACCTGTAAACTTGTGTAAGTCTGGCTTCATTTTGATTGGATATTGGTTAACTTTTTAAAATATTATTGACCATCTAAGTATTTAATAGTCAATAATTTAAAATCAATTCTACCTAAAAAATTGTAGAATAATAACTACGTAAACGTATTTATTGTGGAAATAGTATAAATACCTGGTAATGATTTGGGTATCTACGTCAACGGTTTATTCACATAATTAATTAGATAAGGCAATTATTTGCCAGGGTTTTGTTTTTTTTATTGTTTTGCTTAACAGGAGCAGGTAAAACAGCCAGAAAGTTTTAGATTTGTCGCCCCGTACATAAAGGGCTAAAAACATAATTATGGATTTTGAGAACTACCCTATTACAATCGGTTTGATTATTGCCAATATAATTTTCTCTCTAATTGGTTTTTCCAATGCCGCCCTTGTTGATAAAACCATCATGTGGCCATACCGGGTGGCCCGTGAAAATCAATACATCCGTTTTATCACATCGGGTTTTTTGCATGGCGACTACATGCACCTTATTTTCAACATGTTTACCCTTTTCTTTTTTGGCCGCAACCTGGAACAGTATTTCAATATTTATGGGTTGGGTGGTAATATTTCTTACCTGCTGCTTTATTTTCTGGGTCTGATAGTTTCTGATATACCCAGTTATTTAAAACATAAAGATGATTATAATTACAGGTCGCTGGGAGCATCAGGGGCAGTATCTGCGGTAATTTTTGCCACAATTATTTTCAGCCCGTGGACAAGTATCTATATTTACGGAGCCATAAAAATTTCTGCAATGGTTTATGCCGTACTGTATATCATTTACTGTGTGTATATGGGTAAAAAAAATGCCGATAATGTTAATCACGATGCGCATTTGTGGGGCTCGGTATTTGGATTGGTATTTACTTTAGCCCTGATTGCTTTTTTAAACCCGGCTCTTTTCACCAATATTATTGAGCAGTTGAAACATCCGAGTTTACTCGGCACCGGTTAAGGATATTTGTAAGATATTTTTTGTGTTATCGGTAATTTTAAACCGGTCGTCAATACGCAAGCCAACCACCCAGATGATCTTCTTATCCATTTCAATAACCCAGGTTTTTTCTTTTTGGGTCAGCGATAATTTCTGATCAATAAAAAAACGGTTCAGCTTCTTTTTCTTTTGCATACCCAGCGGATAAAAATAATCGCCGGGTTTCCATTTGCGGAGTAATAAAGGGAATTTTATTTCTGCAGCATTTAGTTGTGCAATCAGGTTTGTGGTTTGTGGTTTGTAGTTTGTGGTTAGTAACAGTTCGAGGCTGATTTCACCTTGCTGAAATTCGATCTGCTTATCCTTTTCTTCTATAAAAATATTTTCAGCCTCAATAGTTTTATTTGGCGCAATGATAAGCCAGTTGCGGTTTTTAATGATGCGGTGTGTGGCAGATGAAATATATTTTCCAGTATCGCTTTTTAATAAATCTGCAACCTCATTGGTTTGATGAGCCGTAAAGCTGTAGTCTTTAATGATTTCGTAAATGATCGTATTTAAAGCTGCTGTCTTCAATAATTTTAAAACTGGTATGTGTATTTCAGTGCCTTTTTTCTCCAGTAATTTTTTCTTTTGAAGTTGTACCGACTGGCTGTATAACAATTCAATTTCACGGAAGCGCTCAATGTTATTCACCAGGTTAACTTCTACCTGTGGAAAAACTTTTTGCAGATCGGGAATTAACTGGTTACGGAAATAATTGCGGGTGTATTTATCCAAAGCATTGGAGGAGTCTTCTACAAAACTTAAATTATTTTTCTTTGCGAATTGGCTTATCTCCTGCTTTTTAGCGAACAGTAATGGCCTTATAATATTTCCCTGTTTTGGTAAGATGCCGTGCAGGCCGCTGATGCCGGTGCCTTTAAAAAAATTCATTAAAAGGGTTTCAATATTGTCGTTGGCGTGGTGGGCGGTGAGGAGGCAATGGGCAATGGGCAATGGGCAGTTGGCAATTGGCGGTTGGCAATTGGCAATTACCGGCTTATTGCCGTTTACCTGTTGCTTATAGCCTATTAACCCGTTAAACCAGTTGTAACGTAATTCCCTGGCGGCAACCTGTATGCTGAGGTTATTTTCTGTTGCGAATTTTTCTGTATCGAATTTTTTTACCAATACTTCTACCCCATATTTTTCGGCAAGTGCTCTTACAAAAATTTCATCACGTTCACTTTCTTCACCCCGCAACTGAAAGTTGCAATGGGCAATGGTAAAATCGTAACCAGCCTGTTTGCATAATTCACAAAGCACAACAGAATCTACACCACCGCTTACCGCAAGCAGCAACTTATCTTTCGGTTGAAAAAGATTTTGTTGTTTGATGTATATTTTAAATTTTTCTAAAAAGCTCATTACTAAATATTCAAAATACGCTTAGTTAAAAGTTCAATATTGGTATCAAGTACAAGAGTGCCCTTCGGTAATGAGCTTAGTCGAATTACGCTCAGGATAAACTGCCAATAAAG
This sequence comes from Ferruginibacter sp., assembly GCA_046596765.1. Classification (GTDB taxonomy): domain Bacteria; phylum Bacteroidota; class Bacteroidia; order Chitinophagales; family Chitinophagaceae; genus Ferruginibacter. The sequence goes on from JBKJLT010000535.1 coordinate 18,873, forward strand.
TTGGATTACGCATATAATGCCTGGAACACAAAACCACAAACCCGAAACCCCAAACTATTCTTCTATATCCTCCAACGCCCCCTGCAATTCCATCCTTGTATGATGGTCATCTGCTTTTGTTGCTTCCTGAATGCCTCTTTTATAAATGCGAATGGCTTTATCGTAGTCGCCAACCCGCTCTAATAATTTACCCAAATGATAGTACGAGCCAATATAAGTAGGCTCCCGCAGCAAAATTTCATTAAACAGTTTGCGGGCATCTTCATCATTACCAATCTTTATATATTCCAGTGCCAGCGCATGTTGCAGAAAACTATCCTTGCCCGATGTTTTCATGTACTCCAGTAATTTTTCTATCCTGCTCATTAATCAATAATTTTTTCTGTTTTTTTATCAAATTATCTCCGCTTCTCTTATCTTTGCATTAGTTGCATAAACAACTTATTTCTGGATTTTTAAAATTTCACTACATGAAGATCTTAGTTTGTATCAGTAAAACACCTGATACTACCGCAAAAATAGCCTTCGCAGATAACAATACGAAATTCGCTGCAGAAGGTGTTCAGTGGATCATCAATCCGTACGACGAATGGTATGCACTTGTAAGAGCCATTGAATTGAAGGAAGCCGA
>JBKJLT010000005.1:0-4044 GCA_046596765.1 Ferruginibacter sp.
TTTCTAAAAAAGTTGCTCCGGCAAAAAAGGCTGTAAAGAAAGTGGTGAAGGCTACAGTTAAAAAGGTAGAGAAAAAAACAGCACAATCTAACAAAGCTATTAAACAGGCAGTGAAAAAAGTTGCCCCGGCAAAGAAAGCGGTAAAGAAGGCGGTGAAAGCCACGGTGAAAAAAGTTTCGGGTAAGAAATAAGAAAAGTGTTTACAGTAATTTTTTTGCCGGAAACTATCCGGAGAAAAACAATACGCTGGTTAACTGTTTGCAAAACAGTGCCAGCTTTTTTTTTCTACCAAAAACATTAAAAAACTAAAACCATAGCTGCACAATTGCCCATTTAAAATTTATGCCTAAATTGAACATATAAACCCTGGTATAAAATTTAACCGATGCAGCTAAAACCCCTTTCGCCAAACACAAAAAATAAGTTTGCCCGTTGCCTGCAATTGCTTTCAGCAATTGCAGCTAACATGGATGAGGATGCAAACCTGGTAAAAAAAGATTTGCTGCAAACACTCTGTAGCATGGCTTTACCTGAGGGCAAGAATTTGCCTGTTTATCATGACAACTTATTATTTTTATGCGCTTATGCAGGCAATGCGGGTTTACGAAAGCTTGCCGAAAATGAACTGAGCCGCATTACCCTGCACCTGAAAAAAAATTACGCTGCCATTAAAAAATCTTTGCCGTCAAATTCGGGGTTACCGTTTACAGAAACCATCACCAGTTTTTCACCTGATTTATTGGGCTGGTCGCTGGAACAAAAAGATTGTACACTTTTTTTCGATTCTTTCTATAATCCCAAACTAACGTTAAATGAAGTATTGAATATTACACTCCCTTCTTTATTAAAAGCCGAAACCACAGCAGGATTAGGCCCGGAAGATTTACTTGAAGTGCTGGGCCTTAAGCCCAGGCAGTACCTGAGTTTTGTGCATGGGCAGTTTGAGGCATTAAAAGCATATCCGCAGGCAAAAGATCTTTTATATGGCGGCCTGAATCTTTTTGTGCAGGTTGTTCCCAAAAGCAAACAGTTTTCCCGTGCCTACAACCGCATACCGCATCAGCCTGTTTATTATCACCAGGATATGCTGAAACGTTTTGATCATGTGCAATTGATGAATGAACCGCTGCCCAATGAGCCGGTACTACCTGAAACTGTGATGGGCAAAAGCGGAAAAGAACACCTGGTTAAAGTGATTAAATATGCCATGTCGTTAACAGAGCGTGAGATTGACCCGGCTACCTACCTGCAGGAAGATTCGATGAGGTACATTGTTTTGGAAAGAGGTTTAACCATGGCAATGTATGGCATGTATCCCGAAAGGCAGTTGCCTTTGGAAACCTATATGGGCTTAACCATTTTTAAAAACGGACTGCCGGTTTCTTATGTTGGCATGTGGGTTTTTGGTAACAGGGCAAAAGTTGGTTTTAATGTTTTTGAGCCGTACCGTGGCGGAGAGTCGGGTTATTTACTATGCCAGTTGCTGCGGGTTTATAAGCAGTTATTTAATATCAGTTATTTTGAAGTGGAGCCTTTTCAATTTGGGGCCGATAACGATGATGCTATTGCCACCGGTGCTTTCTGGTTTTATTATAAGTTTGGTTTCAGGCCGGTAGATAATGAAATATTTAATAAGGCAGAACTGGAGCAACAAAAAATAAAGAGCCGCAAAAATTACCGCAGCAGCGCCAAAACATTAGTTGGTTTTACAGGCTGTAATATTGCTTTAAACCTGGGCAACAATATCCCTGCGGATGTAAGTAAAATTTCAACACAGGTATTGAACTATGTAAAAAAGGATTGGAAAAACAATTACCAGAACGCACGGAAACAGGCGGTTGAAAATTTTTGCAAACGTGTGCAACTCAATGTCAGCAATCTTTCTGTAATAGAAATAAAAATTATGGAAGACCTTGCCCTTTGGGCCATGGCCATGCACATAACTGATAAACAAAAGCTGCAGTTAATGAAACAAATGGTTTTTAAATCAACCACCGATATTTATGTTTACCAGCATTTACTGCGAAAATTTTCTGAAAAATAATATCCAGCTATCGCATCTTAAATGTATTCCAGTCAACCCCAATGCGGAATGTCTGGTAAATACGCCCACCTTTTAAACTGCCACCATAATGATTGGTTGCTGAGTGAAAAGCACCGGAAGGATACGCAACCATGCGGTTAAAGCGGTAACCTGCCCTGTCTATTTCAATCCATTTGCTGCGGTCTTTGCTTTCTTCCTCCAACTGATTTTTGAGGTCGGCAAATTTCATTTTATGTTTTCTTGCTCCTGCTGCTGTTGCCGGATCAATTAATCCTGTTTGCTTATGCATCCATAAAGAGGTGCCGCAGTGCAGCGGAATACCGGGCGTTAAATACACTACCACGGTAATATCATTATAAGGTTGATCAGAATGCACACCAGGAATTTCTTTTTTCTTCCCGTGGGAAAAACCCTGGTAAAAAACGCCATTCTCATAAACGGGATCAGTATCCCAGCGGGTAATTTTTATTCCCAGTATTTTTTCCAGCCTGGCTTTTATCCCTTGTGGGTGATATATATGTGTGCTTCTGAAACCGGTTACATGCTCAGGTTCATAATAATGCGCCTGCAGTGCTGTTTTGTAAACCTCATCGGGGTTAGGGTAGAAATCATCCTTTACTATTAAAAACCTTGGGTATAATAATTTTTCCATGCTGGTAGTTTTAGATATTAGTAGTTAAATATCTTCTCTTTAATCTCTGTATAAAATAACACAGCTATATCCTTTAATAAAAACCTGCCCCGATGGTGATGCCGGCACAAACTCATTATTGATAACAGCGGCTTTATAATTTTTAGTTATTGCAGTTGGCAATAATTGTTCTGTTGCATTTCCATTAAACCATACCTGTATATCTTTCCATTTATCTTTAAGAGCAATGCCATTTATACGGTAGCCTATAATGCCCGGTGGTGCCGGTAAAAACTGCAGGTTGCTTTGTATTTGTGCCGCCGTTTGCATTCTAAAAGCAGGATGTGTTTTGCGCAGGGTGATGAGTTGCTGCACATAAGTAAACACATCGTTGTTAATGGTTTTAAGGTTCCAATCAATGGCATTAATACTGTCTGGCTGGTTGTAGGAATTTTCGATACCTTTTTTGCTGCGCAGAAATTCGGTACCGGCATGTAAAAAAGAAATGCCCTGGCTCGTGAGCACAATAGATAAAGCCAGCTTGTGCATATTTGTACGCTCAGCAATGCCTGCTCCGGGAGCACTGATGGCCAGCTTATCCCAAAGGGTATTGTTATCGTGGCATTCCGCATAACTGACAACACTACCCGGCGAGCCTGCATAAGGTGCTTTGCTGTAATTTACTTTTTTATAATTTACCTGCGGGTGTTGCGTGGCAGCAACAATACCAAACCTGATGCTTTCAGCTTTGGATGTATCGCCACTGGCAAATCCTCTTTCGGCGGCTTCAAACACACTCCCCTTAATGCCGTCACGTATATCATCACTAAACACAGCTATATTGTTAAGTTGTGCTGCGTACTTTTTTAATGCCCGTTTGTTTTCTGGTAATGTAGATGATCCTGCGGTCCAGCCTTCCCCATAAATTAAAATACCGGGCCTTATTTTTTTCAATGCGCCTGAAATCAAATTCATGGTTTCAATATCATGTACGCCCATCAGGTCAAATCTAAACCCATCAATGTGGTATTCTCTAGCCCAATATAAAACCGACTCTATGATGAACTTACGCATCATAGCTTTTTCGCTGGCGGTTTCATTGCCGCAGGCCGTTGCATCGCTGTATTTGCCTTCTTTGGTTTTGCGGTAATAATAATCAGGAACAAGCTGGTTAAAATTACTTTGTGCAGTAAGGCCTGTATGGTTGTACACCACATCCATTACAACAGCCAATCCCTTTTTATGAAAAGCCTGCACCAACTGCTTAAGTTCTTTAATGCGAACTGCGCCATCTGCAGTATTGCTTGCATAAGAGCCCTCGGGCGAATTATAATTCAACGGATCGTAACCCCAGTTATATTGTAGCTTT
>JBKJLT010000558.1:0-6053 GCA_046596765.1 Ferruginibacter sp.
ATTTTTTTGCGGTGGGTAAACAGGCTACTGTTAAAATGGCCATTAACGGGGCTCTTTTTATCAGTCCCAGTACTTTTCGCAACGAACTTTTTCAAATTGGAGGTTACAAATTGCTGCGGGGCTTTAATGAAGAAAGTATTTATGCAACACAATATGCGGTGCTTACTGCAGAATACAGATACCTGCTTAAGCAAAACTCTTACATGTTTGGTTTTGTAGATGCCGGCTGGGTTAAAAATAAGTACCAGGCTGTTGACCTGAATAATAATTTTATTGGTGCCGGCCTTGGACTTGCTTTTGAAACCCGGTTTGGATTGCTGAATATAAGTTATGCAGCCGGTAAGCGTAATGATGTAAAGTTAAATCTGCGGGAAGCATCGAAAATACATTTTGGGTATGTGAATTACTTTTAAAAGTATCACCTGCAGCATCTATTTTTGCTGTAAAATTATTTACAAAGTGAAGCCGGTTTTTTTCTTAGGGTTGTATATTTTATTTTTTGCAGCTTCATTATTTGCTCAAACTACCGATTCGGTCAATTTTACTAAAGATTCATTAAAAACCTTGCTCCTTACCGATTCTGCAGATTCTGAAAAAGCTGTAGATTCCGCCAGGTTTGTTGTTGCAGAAAAGCCCGCCTTTAAAATAAAAAACAAACTGCTGAACATGGAAGGAGAACCAATTTCTTTGGCAGCAAAATTAAAAAAAGTAACATCAGCCGATGCCTTTTTTTACCTGATTGCCGGATTGGTTTTACTGCTCGCTTTTTTGAAATACTTCTACAGCCGTTACTTCACAAACCTATTCAGGGTATTCTTCAATACCTCTCTCAGGCAAAGCCAAATAACCGATCAGCTTTTACAGGCAAAATTGCCATCATTTCTTTTTAATATATTTTTTGTAATCAGCGGCGGCATTTATGTATATATTCTTTTATCAAATTACCGCTTATTTAATACTGATAACAAATGGGTAGTTGTTTTTTCCTCCATAGCTTTAATGGGGCTTATTTACTTTATTAAATTTTGTAATTTAAAGTTTACGGGGTGGATAACCGGTTTGGGTGAAGAAATTAATATGTATGTATTTGTAATTTTTCTGATCAATAAGATCATAGGTATCTTTTTAGTTCCTTTTATTATTGTCCTGGCTTTTTCCGAAACGGAAATCGTACGCATTGCCGCACTTATTTCGTTATTGAGTATCGGAATTTTCCTCTTATTGCGTTTTTTTCGGTCTTATGCATTAGTTCAAAATCAATTAAAGATCAGCAAATTCCATTTTTTTTTATACATAACCGGGGCAGAAATATTACCCCTATTGCTGATTTACAAGGGTTTAATGGTTTATTTAACAAAAAACCTTTAATTTTACATACCACTCAGTAACGATTATGGTTAAAAATGGTTCAACACACGCTGTTACCTTCGGGAAAACAGTAAAAAAAGTACTCATTACCCAACCTAAGCCGGATGGCGACAAGTCACCATATTTCGATTTAGCCAAAAAGTACAACCTGAACCTCGATTTTCACCCTTTTATAGTTGTAGATGGTATTCAGGCTAAAGAATTCCGTAAGCAAAAAATTGATATCTCCTGCTTTTCGGCAGTTGTTTTCACAAGCCGCAATGCAATTGATCATTTTTTCCGCATTTGCGATGAAATGAAAATAAGTGTTTCGCAGGAAACCAAGTATTTCTGTATTACAGAAGCAGTTGCCCTTTATCTGCAGAAATTTATATTATATCGTAAACGCAAGGTTTTTTACAGTGCCGATGGCACTAATAAGTCTTTATTTGATGTTATTAACAAGCATAAGGATAACGAAAAATTTCTTTATCCCTGCTCCGAATCATTTGACAGTGAGATAACAAACTGGCTTAAAATGCATAATTGTGAATATGCAACCCCCGTTTTATACAAGATCATAAGCAATGATATAACAGATGTAATTGCCAGAAATTACGATCTTATCTGCTTTTTTACACCCGGTGGCGTTAAAAGCCTGATGGAGAATTTCCCTAAATTTCAACAAAACGGTACAACCATCGGTGTATTTGGTGCCAATACCTTTAAAGCTGCTGAAGAAGCAGGCCTGGTTTTAGAAATTAAAGCACCCCAGCCACAGGCTCCAAGCATGGTAAGTGCATTGGAGATATACCTTTCTTCTCTTAGCAAAAAATAATTGCCTTTCAATAAAAACCAATGACTGATGTAAGAGGTAACTTAATGCTTTGACAGCAAATAAAACGGTTAAAGTTTATATACTCCTAAAATCATGGTGCCTTCATTTAATATTTACTTATAAGGTGAAAGTTTTTATGCATTCAGTATGATGCCTTTTATTTGCATTTTAAGGTTTATTTAACAAGGTATAAAAAAATGAAAACCCAGGATTTTCATTGATTAAATGGAGTGCGCTGATGTTATGTAATTCTGAAACAAAAAATGATTATAACAAAAAGGCATAAACCCGGTATTTTTTTATTACATTAATTAAAAACATACAATAACTTACCGGACAAGCTCTACAGTAGAAAGAAATTTTCACAAAAGAAGAAAGCACTTGCCCGGGTGTTGGTGATTGGGATAATCATGAAAAAGATACGGATCTCATTTTTTTACAAAACTATATAGCCCTGTAATCCTTTATCATACTGCATCATAATTACTCAACGTCTTTTTTAATTAAGTATGCCGCCTTTTTAACATGGAGTAAACAATGCAGTTTAAATGCTGAAAATTAATTTATTCTGTTAATTTTAATATAACTCTTTAAAGAAAATGCACCATTTTTTTGTAATTACATAAAAACTCACGAAATTACATTTCGAATATCCTTTTGTAAAAATTATACTTTTACCTGCTCTTAAATGCCTTTAATACCTTAAAATTTATTACTGATAGTTAACATAAGTTTTGGAATTGTAAACACAATATTTGATTTTTTCTTTCGTTTACAATTTTAGGGTCGATTTTTTGCTTATAAAATAATCATGAATTAATCTAAAAATGATGATAAATCAAAATAATCATTACATTTGCCCTATACCCTCAAAGTTAAAAACAATGAAGTACAGGCTGTTTTATTTAGTAGCTTTTATAGCTATCACATCTTTAACTACCAGTTGTAAAAAATCTGGTGGTAAATCCGGCGGTAAATCCGCCAGTGGTTATGCTGTTGATAAGGGCCAACTCATTGGGGTTGCACCTGGTTCCAGATGGAGCTTACCAAAACCTCCGGGAATGGTATATATTCCACCGGGAACTTTTCACATGGGATCCAGTGATGAGGATATGAGTTATGCACTTACAGCCAGAAATAAATCTGTTTCTATAAATGGGTTTTGGATGGATGCGACCGAAATCACCAACAACGAATACCGCCAGTTTACCAATTGGGTTAGAGATTCAATTGCCGCAAAATTGATGGGTTATGTAAAGCAGGGAAGTGATGGCAATGAGTATATTGACTGGAAAAAAGCCGGGACCATTAAATGGGGCGATAAGGCAACTATGGAAAAAGTAGATGCTATCATAGTTACACCCGACAACCGGATATTTGGCAAAAAAGAGATAGACCCCACTAAAATTGTATATCAATCAGAAATTTTTGATTATAAAGCTGCTGCTCAAAACAGAGATGTTACCGTTCCCCGTTCTAAATTTATCATTAAAAAAGCTATACCGGTTTACCCTGATTCTTTATGCTGGGTAAGAGATTTTGCTTATTCTTATAATGAGCCAATGGCAAAAAAATACTTCAGTCATCCTGCATTTGGTAATTATCCTGTTGTTGGTGTTAGCTGGAAACAAGCTACTGCCTTCTGCGAATGGAGAACTCATTATTTGAATGCGTATCTTGAATCTAAAAAGAAAATAGCAGAATCTGATTTCAGGTTGCCTACCGAAGCAGAGTGGGAATACGCCGCAAGAGGCGGCCGCTCACAGGCAGATTATCCATGGGGAGGTTATTACCTGAGAAATAAAAAGGGATGCCTGTTGGCAAACTTTAAACCAGGTCGCGGTAATTATCCTGAAGATGGTGGATTTTATACTGTACGGGCCGACGCTTATTGGCCAAATGACTTTGGATTGTACAATATGGCAGGCAATGTTGCAGAATGGACCTCGTCTTTATATTATGAAGGTGCTTATAATTTTCAGCATGACATGAATCCGGATATAAGGTATGATGCTAAAGACACTGATAAGCCACGTGATAAGCGTAAGGTTTTACGTGGAGGTAGCTGGAAAGACGTTGGTTATTTCTTAAGATCCGGCACACGTGCGTATGAATACCAGGATACTACAAAATCTTATATAGGTTTCCGTTGTGTAATTGATTTACCACCAGCTCAGAAAAAAGGAAAGAAAAAATAAGCCCAATTTTTCAACAATTAAATAATCTTATCGATCGTATTTTTAAAGTATTTTCTTAATTTTTTATCAACAGGCATTGATTAATAAGCTTTGTTATGTAAACAATGCTCGATAAATTAAGGAGGTAGTTTAAAAATATTTTCATATAAACTTTGTAATAAATAAAAATTAAAAAACCCAACTAAAATTTAAATTTTATGGCCGGACGTCTAGTTGATCGAATCTTAAACATTGGTGTGTCTGCAGCAGCAGTACCCGTACTATTTGGTGCATTACAAAAAATACTACATGCACCGGGTGCAGATATGTGGTTAAAGGTTGGTTTATATACCGAGTGTATAATTTTTGCTGCGTATGCTGCATTGTACATTTTTGCCCCACCACCAGAGGCTCCAATACCCCTTCAAGCCAAGGTTTTAGGCGATTCGCCACTTAAGAATATGGACAAAATGCTTTTGGAAGCTGATATTACACCCACCAGTCTTAAAAAACTGGGCGAAGGATTTAATAAACTGGGAACCAGTGTTGCCGGAATCAGTGATGTTAGCGATGTAATAAAATCTACCAACGATTTTGGCGCAAAAACCAAAGAAGCTACAACGGCTATTGGTTCAATGGCAACCGCATTTAATGCAAGTGCAGCTACCATGACATCTTTTAACACTGCCAGCGAAAGTGCTAAAGGCTTTCACGAGCAGGTACAGGTGTTAACCAAAAATTTAGGTTCATTAAATACAATTTACGAGTTAGAGTTAAAAGAAAGTAATAATCACCTGAAAGCGCTCAACAGCTTCTATGGCCAGATGGCACAGGCAAGTCAGGCAATGATGGCTAGTGTGGATGATGCACAAAAAGCCAAAGAGCAAATTGGAGCATTAGCAACTAACTTAGGCAAGTTAAACGCTGTTTATGGCAATATGCTTAGTGCAATGCAGGGCAGATAAAACAGTTAATATGTTTACCCGTTTACTATAATTGAGCTGGTTTGTATTTTAAGCGAATACGGATTAACCAATTGACGGATTAACAGATTAACCATCAGAAAAACTATTAATTAAACAATCGTAAATTAAAATACTATGGCTTTACCTAAAGAGCCCAGGCAAAAGATGATTAACCTGATGTATCTGGTACTAACAGCTATGTTAGCACTGAATGTATCGGCCGAAGTTATTGAAGCTTTTAAAACAGTAGATAAAAGTTTGGTAAAATCAAACGTAAATCTTGAAGCAAGTACATCAACTACATTTTCATCATTGGTTGAAAAACTGAAAGATCCACAGGTTAACAAAGAAAAACTTGAGATCTGGACCAAAAATGCCAATGAAGCAAAAAGACTGTCAGATGATTTTAATGCTTACGTTGACGGATTGAAAGCGGAACTTAAAAAAATGTCTGGTTTTACCGGAGAAAAGAATGAAAATGGCGAGGAAAAATTTAAGGATGATGATCTGAATGCTTCTTCTAACCTGATGGATACTAATAAGAAAGGCAAAGAACTTGACGAAAAATTAAAAGCTTACAGGGCCGCAATGTTAGCCATCCATCCTGCAATAGATTCAAATTTTAAGAAGAATTTCCCCATAGAAATTGATCCAAACGCTGGTGATGCTACTACAAAAAGTTTTAGAATGATGCCCACAGTAGCAGCAGTTACTTTATTGAGCAAG
>JBKJLT010000279.1:0-8540 GCA_046596765.1 Ferruginibacter sp.
TAAACTGAACTTTTACGATTATACTGTATTTTATAGCACTGCTCAGTTCAATAAGCTTAATACGGTAATAGTTTATGCCGTTTACCGGTGCGGTATGCAGGTAACTGTAATCTACTGTGGTGTTGTTGTTTGCTTTAGCCGCTACGGTTGCAATTTTACTGAATTGTACGCCATCGGTGCTGTATTCCACTTCGTATTTATCTGCATTCAGTTCACTGCCTATCTTCCAGTCAACCCGTACATTAGTGCCTTCTTTGTTTGCTTTAATATCGTTAAAGCTGATGGGCAGCGGTCCTGATGCCTTATACACAATTCTGAATCGTCGCAAATTGCGGGATGCAGGGTCTGCCGTTGTTGCAAAACTGATATTGTTTATATCGCCCAGCAGGCTCACCGGGGTCTTGGTATTTGTAAACGCATCTTCCAGCCAGGCACTGATCAATGGATTAAAATCAGCAGCCCTGAATTGGAAACTATAGGTCTGATCGGCCTGTATATTCCACAACCAAAGGAAGGTAGTGTCTTTGCTGGTTATAGCAGGGCGACTTTCAATGATATAACCGTTATTATTTCTTTCTATACCCAGGTTAGCACCATCGTTATATATTTTACGTACATCTTCACTGGCAATAATGCTGGTTGAGTAGCGGTTATTAAACAACATCAGCGTGCCATCAAGCAACTGGCCGTTTTTATACAGGCTCATATTTAATTCCTCTGCAGGCAACGGGCCGGTAAGAAAAATATCGGGTGATGTGCCTGGTATAGATTTATAAGTTTCGTTAAATGCAAGTGTTCCTGCACCTGTTGGTTCTACAAACACAGCCTGGCCTGATTGAAGATGTACGTAATCTCCAGCCGCCGTATTGCCCGGTACAATCACATAATTGGGGCTTGCATGAGTGCCCAGGTTAGTTACCAGCTTATAACCGCCGTAAGGCGCAATGCTGGCATCGTAAACCCAAAAGCGGTCCTGTATGCTGCTGTTGGCAGTACTTAACTGTGCAAAATTTACCGGCGAAGCATAAGGGTTACCTATTAAATTATAGGTATTTGCTGTAAGTGAAAAGTTTTGAGTACCCTGTTGTAAAGTTCCTCTGGCACTTAAAGTGGTGGCTGCAGAATTTAATACAGTAGTATTGGTTCCCGCATTGTCAAAAGGATTAGTAGCAAACAATAAGAAAGCTTTATTGTCTGCGGTGTTTCCTCCCACATTGTCGCTTAAAGTTGTTGTTTTGGTATTCTGTACTGTATTACCCCATGTATTGGCTACAGGATTGTAGCCTTTCATACTGTAAGCATTGCCAAAATTCAATCCGTTGGTTGCATCAGGTGTTGGGTTTGTTCCCGTAGGGCCCCAAATGTTAACACCATGAGTACTGCTGACAACACCGGCATTTTGCCAGTTATCCCAGATAAAACCTGTAGTGCGAACCGGTGCTGTTACAAGCGCCCATGCACGGCGTGAGGGCATATAACGTTCTACCGTTACTGTGCCACTAATACTGTTGCCTGAATTAACACCTGCATTGGTCAGATCGGCCACACGGGCAGTAGCGGAAACTGTTGATCTCAGCCTAAGATTATTACCGGTTGCCAGTGTTGCATTGTTTACATTGCCAAAGATCAACACACCTGTTACAACCAGGCTGTCATTGGCTGTAGCAGATATATTCACCCCTACGCTATTGCTTATGATAAGGTTTTGTACTTTATTTCCTATAAAGGCATTTCCAGAAATGGATTGCGCAGTGCCACCGTTCAGTTCTATCGTTCCTGCACTGGCGGTAAAGCTGCCGCTGTTATTGATCGTTCCGCCAATTTGTAAAACCGCAGCAGTTACCGATACAGTAGCGCCCGTTTGTATGGTTATGTTATTTACAGTACCTGTGCCTGTATTCAACACGGGGTACCGGGCAAGACTTGAAGGAATAGTAACGGACGTAGATGCCGATGGCACAGAACCGGTGGACCAATTGGTAGTAATGAACCAGTCGGTGCTGGTGGTACCAGTCCAGTTAGCGGCACTAAATTGTTCGGCAATGGCAATATCTCCAAATGTTGTTATCCCACTTGCCTGTATGGAAGTAGATAAAGGAGAAGCAACCGTTGGATAAGACCAGGCACCTGTATAATTACCTACTTTAAAAATTGATGTAGTTACACCTGCATCCAGGTCCGAAGCGACCCAGGTTGGTGTAATTGTAGCAGTAGTAAATACAATGCCACTATTAATCCAAGTCCAGTAACGGTTTACACTTTTATTGGCATTAAGCGTAGAACTGGCGATATTGGGCTGATCCGTGGTAGTTACGAAACCGGTTAAATTTCCTGCCGTGCTCACGCTCGCAATCACTATGGTAGCCGGGCTGTAAAAAGTTGATCCGCCAATCTCCAGTGTACGGGTAACATTTGTTCCTGTTACAAAATTCTTTTGCAATTTTCCAAACACCCATCCTGTTCCCTGTGCAGCGCCTGTTATCGTTGCACCTGCAGGCATAACCACGGTATTACTGCCGGTTTGTATTTTACCCAATGTAAAATTGAGGGTGCCGCCCACCGTTATATTGGTTGATATGGAAGTTGATCCTGCTGTTTTTTTGATGGTAAGATTATTAAAGGCCCCGGTAGAACCTATATCCTGTGCACCTGTTCCGTTTAAAACCACCGTGGAATTTGTGTTGGTGTAAGCACCACTCGTCATACTCCAGTTGCCACCCAATGTATCAATAAAATTGCCGCCAACAAATGTGGCATTGCTTAAAGTAAAATTATTACGGATATTTAAAGAGCCATCGGCCGTTTTGATTCCTGTACCCGAAATGGTAAGGTTACCATACACAAAACCCCCCACAGCAATGGATTTAATATTGGTGCCGGTGCCGGCATAATTAACCGTACCTAAACTATCTATTGCGTAACTGCTAAAAGTGGGTAAGGTACTGGTTCCGCCAATCTTAAGGACTGCATTGTTGGCAATATTCATCAGTCCGGAGGCGGCATTTTCAGTTAAAGTAAATGTTAGCATGTCATAGGTGCCGGATTGTATATCGAAGTAATCAATACCAGTGATATTTACCGCTGCCGAAACAACAGCACCGCCTGTTTTTATAATTCCTATTTGTGAGATATTATAGGGAGATGCCGTACCCCCAATAACCGATGGATCACTGCCGGTAAAATCAATTACCCCAACAGATGCATCAAATGAATTATTATTGGTGAAATCACGCATTATATTAAAGCTCGATTGTGCAGCAACCGTACCCGTAATGATGAGGTTATAAAAATTTGTACCCGGACTCCCAAATAATAATGCCAATAAACCGCTCATGGTAAAGGTCGAAGTGCCTCCGTTAAGGGTACCATTAGCAGCCAGGTCGGCGGCTACTGCATAGGTATATGATCCTGCATTGAAAATAGAATTAGCACTGATGGTAAAATCATTGCTAATCGTCCAGTTTGATACCGGTGTAATGCCCGCTGCATTGGTATTAGATATGATCACATCCTGCATGGAAAGCGCACTGCCTGCCAATGTCATCGCCCCGGCACCGCCAAAGTTCACCGTGCCCGTGCTTGTAAAACTGCTGCCCAAATTAACAGTAGCCGCTCCTGTAGGAATAAAATTGAGTGTACCGCTACTGCTGATAGTGCCGTTATTGATTACCGAACCATAAAAATTATGAGCCGAGGGTCCACCATTAAAAGCAGCTCCGCTTCCTACTGTCATTTGGTACTGTACCAACCAGCCAACACTGGGATTAATACCACCCGTGTTATTGATATTCAAAAATCCGAATTGCGGCGAGGAAGTAGAATTAAGCACCGGCGAAACGGTGCCATTAAAATTAACCGTTATTGCCACGGTTTGTACCGCGTTGATCAGGCTTAAGGTTTGCACGGTAGTACCTGTAAAAGTAGTAGTACCCATATTGTTCAGCACACCACTGTTAGTCAGGTTCCCATTCATCGTTACCTGTAAGGCCGAGCCGCCACTCAGTGAGCCGCTGGCTGTAATAATGAGTGAATTATTAAAGCTAACGTCATTTAAAAGCGTATAACTACCGTAAACAGTTACCCGGTAAAAACTAGTATTACCCGTTACGGTTTTAGTTGTACCATACAGCCTGATAGTGCCGGTGGATGGTGTAAAACTGCCATTATTGATCCAGTTGCCCCAAAGATCTAACGAGTAGGTTGAGACGTCAAAACCTGCGCCGCTTTCAATCGTAAAGTTGCCGGCTACAGTAATATTTGAAACCAGGGTCTTGGCACCGCCATTCCTTAAAATAAGGTTGCCAAAGGTTTCCCCAAAAACATTCTGCACACCAGTGCCATTTGCTATCACCGTACTGGTAACAGCAAGCGAACTACTGGTAAAATTCAGCGGAAAATTATTTGCCCCAATTATTAATGTACTGTTACTGCCTATCGTCATGGTGCCACCGGCTACACTCCGGTTACAAGTAAATGTCCTTATATCTAATATTCCTGAAGTAATAGTAAGGTCGCCATTGATCAATACATTACCTGTTAACGTGGCCGTGCTGCCAAAGGGCTTGTTGATATTGAAATTGTTAAAAGTGCTGGCGCTTATATTTTGATTGCCACTACCATCAAAATAAACACTGCCGCTGTTGGATGTATAAGTACCGTTATTGATCCAGTCGCCCTTGAGATAGAGGTAGAGTAAATTACGGAATATGGCTCCCGTATTAATAGTAGTGTTTCCATATATGCTTGCTGTGGCATAATTATCAAGTTCGCCGGCCGAGATCAATAAGTTGCCCAAAACCGTTACATTGGCGTACATGTTGGCAAGCCCCGCAGTTTTATTGATCGTTAGGTGATTATAACTAACGCCTCCCAATAACTGGTCTGTTGTACCGTTAAAGTTGGTGGTAGAGCTGCCCGCTGTAAATGTTCCGCTGGTATAATTATGATCTTTGCCAATATTTAAAAATCCTGCACCGGTAAAAATAAAACCGGCGCCACCGCTTTGATTCAATGACCCAGTGATGGATAATGTTCCCGTTCCTGCATTTACAGCAATGCTGTGGCCGGCAGTGCCATCGCTCAAACTAAAATCACCGTTAATAGTGAGTGACTGGTTGTTTACATTAATAGTATGTGCCGCATTGGCGCTCCAGATACCCTCTATATTACCCGATGTAGTGAGTGAACCACCGCTGTTAATATTCAGTGTTACGGCCTGTGCACTTCCAAAAATAATATTCTTTGCCACGGCGGCTGTAGTAATGATAGGCTGATTAGTGAATGTACCCGTTCCCAATTGCACAACATCTGCTGATGATGGTGGCGTTGATGGCGAGCCGGTGATTACAGTCCAGTTGGCTGCAGTATTCCAGTCGCTGCTGCTGCTGCCATTCCACTGCACTACTTTTGGCGCATCCGCCATAGTCCACCTGGTATTGATACTGGTTTGTCCGCTTAATTCTACGTAATTACTACTTGCGCTATTGCCCGTTTTGCCCGCAGTCGCCCAGGGGCCGGCACTGTATTTCCATAACGACATGGTGCTTTCCACATTACCGTTAAGGTCTGCATCTTCATAATGCAGGCGAACCGTAGCGTTATAAGTACCCGCTGGCACAGATATGTTGTACAGCCTGTTCACAGAAGATCCGAACGGAAAATCGCTGATGCTTCCCAGGGTTACCGACACCTGGATACTGGTTACCGATGTAACAGAAGAAAAAGTAATGGTATTATCCGGCCCTTCAAATGCATAGGCAACCCCGGTGGTAAAACTATGGCTGCGAAGAATATTCCCCAATATGATCCCCGGGCCAGTTCTGGTATTGGTAATGGTCAGCGTTTTGGTGCCAGTTAACAACATCCCCGCTGTCATATTTACCGTGGCAGCGCTGATATTATCATGCGGTATAACCTGGGTTGTAGCACTTGCATTGTTTACAGTGAGTGTATTAAAAGCCGTGGGGCCGTAAACATTACTGGTTGACGTGCTGTTGAACTGAATAGTGCCTGCCCCGGCTGTAAAAATTCCGTTATTATAAAAATCCCTGTACAAAATATGGGTAAAGGCACCTGCATTAAAAGTGGTACCGGTAGAAATAGTAAAATCCTGGTTAACCGTAACGCCCCCTGCTGCCGTTTTTGTAATGCCGTTAGAAAGTATGAGGTTATTGTAAGCAATAGCATTTATATTCTGCGGGCCGGAACCATTAAAATTTACAGTATTTGGTGTAGATCCCGTTACATTTAATGCTCCTGCTGTTATAACAAAACTGTTGGCAATGCCAAATACGGCATTGGCAGCCAGTTGTAGCGATGTACCGTTGATGGTAGTATTGTACAGGTTGGCAATGCCATTAAAGGTACTCGTACCAGTGAATGTAACAGTACCCGCAGTGGCGGTAAAACTTCCACTAACCGTTAAACTGGTATTCACGGAAAAACTGATGGCTGTAGATATCGTTCCGCTTGCAGATAAAGATCCAAATGAGATAGTTCCCGCTCCCGAAATAGTCTTTGATGTGCCACTCATGGTAATGGTAGAGCCTGTTGCACTCAAAGTTCCACTTACAGAAAGGTTACTGGTAACTGTAAAAATTGCGGATGTAGTGGTGGAACCACTGATGGTTAAATTACTAAAGATTAAGCCCGAACCGGTGATGGTTTTTGATGCACCACTCATCGTAAGCGTTCCTCCTGCGGCATGGGTAAAATTTCCCAGGGTCACCAAAAGGTTACCCGCAATAGTAAGGTTACTGGTTGCATCTGCCGTAATATTAGACGCATTGATAGTAAGATTATTAAAATTATGAACACCCGTGCCGGTAATGGCGCTGGCAGGACCATTCAGGGTAACAGTAGAACTATTACCGGTAAATGTACCGTTGTTGCTCCATCCGCTCCCGGCGCCAATCGCAAAACTGCCCCCGTTAAATGTGGTAGATGCGCCGATATTTACCGTTCCGGTTATAGTGATATTAGCAGCCGCTGTATAGCTCACCGACGTGCCTGTGCCAATCGAACTTGTAAAATTTCCCGTAACGCTCAAAGCCGTTGCCGGCAACGTTTTTACAACTCCACCTGCCGAACTGCTGAAGCTGAGGTTGCCATAGGTTAAAGAAGTTACCGTTTGTGCCGTACCCACATATTCAACAGTACTGGCAACTACCAAAGTATTGGTAACATAATTGGTTGGAAAGCTATTGGTACCCCCTATTTTAAGCGTAGCATTATTGGCCACGCTAATAACACCGCCAGCTATTGTTACGCCGCGGTTAGCTGTAAAGCCCAACAGGTCAAAAGTTCCGGCATTTACATAAATATTGCCTTCTGCAACTGCAGTAGACCGCAAGGCCGGTAAATCTGCTGAGAGCGACTTGATACCGCTTCCGCTGATTTTAAGTGTGGCATAGGTAAAGGCACTGTTTACGGTTTGGTTTACAGTGGTCGAGGCATAATCAACCGTGCTGCCCGCATTTAAAGTGGTAGTACCTGATACCAGGTAATTACCAGCAAAACTGGCGGCTTTTACCAATAACACCCCGCCGGTATTAACCGTTAAAGCCGTTATGGTAGCCAGATATCCCGGGCCTTCATTGGGGTTTAGGGTGCCGCTAACAGTAAGTAAACTGGCGGTTCCCGAAACTGTAATATTACTAGTTAAACTTACGGTACTTCCTGTACCGATCGTTATTTTTCTGAAAGTAGTGGTACTGGCACCCCCGAGGGATTGCGTAACACCTATAAAGTTCACAAGGGTAGAATTGTTGGCTGCAGTATAAGATCCGCCATTGCTCCAATTACCTTTTATGCTAAGAGTTGTTCCTTTATGGGTTATGGTTCCGTTACTGTTAACCGTAAGGTTGCCGCTAATGGTGAGCGCCTTACTCACAGTAAGGGTAGATGCTATTGTTCCGCCAATGGTAAGCGATTTACAAGCTGAAGTACTACTTACGTTTGGCTGGTTAAGGCCGGTAAAACTGGCATCGCCAATGATGGCATCGACTGTGGTGGTAGGAACCCCGTTCGTCCAGTTAGCCGCTGTTTTCCAGAGGGTACTGCTGGTGCCTTTCCAACTCGTTTGTGAAAAAGCAGTACAGGTTAAAACAGTAAATGCTATGAATAGTAACCCGATTTTAGCGGTTTGTTGGTTTTTCATTATTTGGATTTGATTACAGAACGTACAAGTTACGATTAAATTGGGTAGCAAGATGTAGTGTTTAAGCTACAATACTGGCGTTTTTGTAATTTTATTGTTAAGCACCCACAGGCTTAAGTGTTTGCCCAACTGGGTTAAGTGTTTGGCGGAGGTGTTCCCTTATTATGGTAATAAGCATGGGTAGCTAAAAAATTAAACATTTGTAATTCTCCGCAGGATGCTGTGCATAAATCCCCGATACAATCGGGCCAGATATAAAAGACACAAGTGGTCTCATGATGATTTAGTTATAAAATATATTTTTAGATGGTAACACTTGCGCTAGTGAGGCGTTCTGGTTGGGTGTGGGAATCCATTATAAATACAGCAGTGCAATAGATTA
>JBKJLT010000280.1:0-4152 GCA_046596765.1 Ferruginibacter sp.
CAGACAGGACAGATCTTGCAGCATGGAGAACAGCTACAAGTCAGGATGCGGCAAGTGTAAGCGGTGATCCGCAGTTCTTATTACCAAACGGCACATCAGCTACTGTTAATCTTCACATCAGCCCAACTTTACCCACACCTGTGGAAGGAACAGGGTTTGCCATAGGTACTGTAACAGATGATATAGACAATGAGGCAAGAGCATCCTTTACACCAACGGATATTGGTGCAGATGCCGGTAATTTTACCGTTCTTGTAACGAATGATATGGCTGCGGTTGCTTTTGTGAGCCCGGCAAATGGCGGCACTGCCGTAGCAGGGGCTAGCATTACCCCTTCTGCTTCATTTATTAATAACGGTACTGCTACTCAAACTAATGTAACTGTACGCTACAGGATACTGGATGCCAGCAGTGCCGAAGTATATAATCAAACAGCTGTTATTTCTTCATTAGCACCGGGTGTTTCAATAACTGTTACCTTCCCTGCGCAAACGCTGGGTGGCACGGGCGGTACTTATACCATTATTGCACAATCAGAATTGGTTGGTGACGGCAATACCGTTAATGACCAAATTACAGGTTCTATAACTGTACTGGCTCAATTATGCGGCGACATAACCGTAGGCAGTGCGCAAGCGGCACCGTTCAATACCATTACCAATGCCATCACCAGGTTGAATCTTGTAGGGGTAAGTTGTCCCGTAAGGTTCCTGTTGGCTGACGCTACATATCCTTCCGAGACCTTCCCGATCACGATCAATACTGTAAGCGGCGGAAGTGCGACTAACACCGTGACAATTAAACCGGCAACGGGGGTAACAACGTCTATATCCGGTACAAGCACATCCGCTTTGTTCCTGATAAACGGTGCAGATTATATTACAATTGACGGATCAAACAGCTCTGCAATTACCAATGCGGTTTGCCCGGCTGCAACAGCTACGAGGAATATGACCCTTACAAACAGTAGTCTGGGTACTTCTACAGCAGTAATATGGTTACAAACTGCTGCCGCAGATGGTGCTACTAATAATACTGTTATGAACTGTATTCTTACCGGCAGCGGTAATGCACAGACCTTTGCGGGAGTGGGCAGTGGTAGTTCTACAATCAGTACTACATCTTTAGGTACAGGTAACAACAGTAACAGATTTATCAACAACAATATCAGTAATACTCAGGTTGGTATTTTCTCCCAGGGTGCCAGTGCAACCAATAAAAATACCGGTACTATCATCAATCAAAACCTGATAAACACTGCTTCGCCAAGTAATGTGGCATTCAATGGTATTCGTGCAGGATTTGAAGATGGCATTACCGTATCGGGAAACAATATTGGTAATTTACAGGCGCCGGGCTCTACCGATGGTATTGCCATTGCACTGGGTAGCGGTACTGTAGATGTTGCTACTTTTACCGGTAATGAGGTTATCAATGCCACTGTAACGAATAATGTGATAGGAACGGTACTGGGTGCAAGTACTTATTCTGTAGTAGGGATTTATATACCTACCACCACTAATACCGGTACAACACTTATTGCAAACAACATGATGAGCGGTGTGAACTCAAACCCTACTAGCGGTGACATTGCAGCTGGTATTTTCATAGGCGGTGTAGTAGGTACAGTAAACGTCTTTTACAATACGGTTGCCATGGTGGGTACCTTTACGGGCGCTGATTACCCTTCCTTCGCTTTCGCTTCGGCAAGTGTAACACCTACGCTCAATATCAATAATAATATATTTACTTCAACGGGCAGTACCGGTGCAAATTTGAACAGGGCTATGGGCTTTGGTTACAGCACTTTCACTAACATTAATTCTAATTATAATGACCTGTTTGTCAGCGGTACAAATGCTGCTGTGGTGCAGAATGTAAATCTTACTAACACAGGTGCCACTTCATATACAACTGTTACAGGAGCAGGCAGCTGGAACGCAGCAAGCGGTAAGGATGCAAACTCAATAAGCGTTGCACCGGTATTTATATCAGCAACTGATCTTCATTTAGTGCCAGCATCTAATGGTGGTATAAATGCTAAGGGTACTTCTGTTTCGGTAACAAATGATATAGATTGTGAAACAAGGGGCAGTTTCCCTGATATTGGTGCAGACCAGTTTGGTGCACCAGGTTTTTGGACAGGAGCTACTTCTGCAGATTATAATACGGCAACAAATTGGGATGATAATGTAGTACCAATTGCAAATTCAAACATAACTATACCAACTGGTGTAACTAATATGCCCGTGTTAGCTACTGCAACTACGGTTAATAATATTGCTTTGAATTCGGGTACTACCTTAAGCATCAACGGTAAAACCTTTACAATTAATGGTGCAGTTTCAGGCTCGGGTACATTAACCGGTTCATCAGCATCCAATTTAACCATTGGCGGTGCAGCCGGTACATTAAATTTTACACCCACCACTGCTGCTACACGCTCATTAAATAATTTAACATTAACCGCAACAGGTGTAGCTACATTAGGTTCAGCGCTGGATGTTTATGGTGCAATTGATTTTACACCTGCCGGAGGAAACCTGGATATGAATTCAAAAGCAGTTACTTTAAAATCAACATCCACTGCCACTGCTAGGGTAAGTAATTTAACCGGTAGTACTTTAGGTAATACCGGTAATGTGGCTAATGTAACTGTTGAGCGTTACATACCCTCTCATCGTGCCTGGACGTTGGTAACCGCACCGTTACGCAGTACAGGTTCCATATGGACTAATTGGCAGAACGCAGGTGTACCAAACGGTACGGGTGTAAATATATTTGGGCCAGGAGGCATTACACCCATAGATCCGGCTACGACAACCGATGGATTGCATGCTGGCATTGCTTACAGCATGAAGGGTTATGATGCCGCAGCCAACACCTGGGGCAATACGGTAACGAATACCAAAACAACAAATTTGAGCAACAGCGTGGGCGGCAGCACAGCCGATAATAAATCTTACTTATTATTTGCCACCAATCCATTTGATATTGCGGGTACCAATACCACATCAGGTTCAGCAGCAACCACCTTAAGCGCCAAAGGAGACTTACAGCAGGGTACTCAAAACTTTACGCTTACTCCAAACACCTATAATTTAATAGGTAACCCTTATGCTTCGCCGGTGGATTTTGCACCATTGAGTACGAATAATAGCATCAGCATACTGGACCGTTTCTGGTTATATGATGCCAGTATAGCTCCTCGTGGCGGTTACAGGCTGATAGAGAACCTGGGTTCGCATGCGTCCCCAAATTACAGGCAAATGCCCGGTAATACACCCGCCGGAGATCTGGTACATCTTCAATCTGGCCAGGCGGTGTTTTTAGAGCCAATAGCTGCAGGGCCCTTAACCTTTACTTTTGCTGAATCTGTTAAATCAATACCTGGTACATCTCCTCCTATCTTCCTTACCGGCCCGTTACCGGCTCATGAACTGAACATGAACCTGTATAAGAACGGCCAATTACTTGATGGAATTTTAATGCTGTTCAACAACCGTTATTCAGCATCAATTATTGCCAGTGAAGATGCACATAAAATATACAATGATGGTGCTAACCTGGGTATAGAAAGAAACAATGATGGTTATACCATTGAACGCCGCCCGGAGATTATGAGCAGAGACACTACCTTCCTTTGGTTGTGGAATATACAGGCCGACCAGACCTATAGTTTTCAATTCAGGGCAGCCGATTTTAATCCATTAGTTAGTGCCTGGTTAGAAGATGCGTTTACCAATACCAGGACCCCGGTGAGCCTGCTTGGTGATATAAACAATATCAGTTTTGCAACAACGGCAGACCCTGCATCCCGCAATTTGCGACGGTTCAGAATTGTGTATAAGGCATCAGGCCCGCTGCCCATCAGCTTTAACGATATTAAAGCAAACAAAGAAGGCACTAATGTACGGGTTGACTGGAAAATAGGCAGTGAACTGAATGCAGATAAATACGAAGTGGAATACAGCACCGATGGCGTACAATTCAGTAAAATTGCAACCGTAGCGGCTAAAGCAAACAACAACACATCAGTAGATTACAGTTACCTGCATACCGCACCGGTAAACGGCATAAACTATTACCGTATTAAGCTTATTGAACTGAGCAGTGCTATAAAATACAGTATAATCGTAAAAGTTCAGTTTA
>JBKJLT010000338.1:0-5078 GCA_046596765.1 Ferruginibacter sp.
TTTTTTATCTTTTTAAGAAACTATTAATAGTTGCTCAAAGTCATTTCTACTCTTCTGTTTTGTGCACGTCCTTTTGCTGTATTGTTATCAGCAACTGGCGTTGTTTCTCCGTAACCTTTAGAACTTAAACGGCTTTCAGCAATACCTTTACTAACTAAGTAAGCTTTTACCGAAGCAGCTCTCCTGTCAGATAAATCCATATTGTAGTCGTCTTTACCCTGAGAATCTGTGTGACCATCAATCTGTATTTTAAAAGAAGGGTTTTCATTTAAAATGGTAACCACATCATTTAATCTCTTATTTGATTGAGCTAATAATTTATCGCTTGCTGTTGCAAAGAATACATTTTTAGCCGCCAATTTAACACGCTCGATAATGGCTACATCAATTATTGGGCAACCAAAGTTTGAAGCAGGACCTTTTTCGTTGATACATTTATCTTCTTCATCATTTACACCATCTCCATCAGTATCCGGAATAGGACAACCTTGATAACGTGCTACACCTGGAACATCAGGACATTTGTCGATTTCGTCATTGATACCATCTTTATCCCTGTCTGGAATAGGACAACCCTGGTAACGTGCCAAACCTGGTACATCAGGGCATTTATCTTCTGAATCAATAATACCATCACCATCTCTATCAGGACAACCCTGTAAAGAAGCAAGACCTGGAACATCCGGGCATTTATCATCAGCATCCAAAACGCCATCACCGTCTCTGTCTGGAGGAGGAGGAGGAAGTGGTGGTGGTGGTGGTGGTGGAACAACTTTTGGCTTTTCTTTTCCAATATTCTGAGCTATACCAAAAGAATAGAAAAGGTTATCGCCAACTTTTGCTTCCTTTTCAGTTATATCCCATCTGTATTGAGCCTGAGCGAAAAGATAAGTTACACTGTTGAAATTGATCTGTACACCAGCACCTGCAGGTATATAAGCACCCAATTTGTCAGTATAAAGTCCGCCGCCAATACCAGCAGTCAAAAATGGATTTATCAATGCTGCCTCAGGAAAAAGACGCACGTTTATTGTAGGCTCGAGTTCTACTCCAAATTCACTTTTATTAGTTAAACCTGTTCTTTTAGCACGGTACTCCCGGAAGCTAACGTTTGCCTTTAAAGCAAAATCAACTTTTGGAGCAAGGCCTTTCCAGAATGACAAGGAGAATCCTTTGTCCATATCTTTAAAATTACTGTAAACCCTTCCGGTACTGGGATTTTTAATACCCAAAGGAGCAACAAAGTCCTGCATATTAAAATGAATACCGAAAAGCGGCCCCTTTTTATCTCCTTTTGTTCCCATTTTTGCTTGAGAAAAGGCACTTGTGGCTAAAAGAGATAATGCCAGAATTAGTGTTAGTTTTTGTTTCATAAACTTTAATTTGATTAAAATTTTTTTATCTGAGTTATGTGCAAATATAATGTTAAATTAATGGAAAGGCAAAATTTGTAACTATTTTTATTATTTGTGCTAAAATAGTTACAATCAAACCTTTACCAATTTCCATTTTCCTTTCCTGAATATTACTATACATATAAAAGCTAAAACAGTTTCTGCCACGCCAATTGCAATATAAACTCCCGTTGGCCCCATTTTAAAATGTTTTGCCAATATCCATGCTAAGGGTATCTGCAAAGCCCAAAAAACAAACAGGTTAATATAAGTTGGTGTGCGGGTATCGCCGGCACCATTAAAAGCCTGGCTTATGATCATTCCATAAGCAAAGAAAACATAGCCGATGGCAAGAATATGCAAACATTCGGTTCCGGCAATTATAGCGGCATAATCCTGAGTAAAAAATCGCATTAACGGTTCGCCAAAAACCAAAAATATAACAGCAACAACAGCAAAAAAACAGAATGTAATAAAAGCTGTTCTCCAAACAGATTTTTCGGCTCTGTCGGGCTGATTGGCACCAAGGTTTTGCCCAACAAGTGTGGCCGCCGCATTTGCCAGGCCCCAGGCTGGTAAAATTGTGAAAATGCATATCCTTATTGCAGTACCATAACCCGAAACGGCGGCTGTGCCCGATTCTGCAATAATCATTGCCAGAAATATCCAGCTGCAACTGCCTATAATGAACTGAAACATGCCACCAGCCGATGTATTTAAAATGCTGCGTATTAAATTGATTTTAATTACAAAATGTTTTGCCGTAAGTTTTATTAATGACTTACCATTAAACAGATAATAAAACTGAAGCAGCACAGCTATTGATCTTCCGGTGGTGGTTGCCACAGCAGCGCCAACTACACCCATTTTGGGAAAAGGGCCAATACCAAGTATGAGTAAAGGATCCAGCACTATATTGATTATATTGGCCAGTATTAAAACCCGCATTGCAATGGATGCATTTCCTGCACCTCTGAAAATGGCATTGTTTATAAAGAGTAAAACAATTACAATATTACCGGTGAGCATGATCTGTGTAAACAAATAGTTTTCTTCTGCAACTTTTTCAGATGCCCCCATCAGCCTCAATATTTCTCTTGGGAACACAAAACCTATGATACTTACAATTAACGAAAGGAATAAACCCACCAAAATAGCCTGGGCAGCAATATCAGAAGCTGCTTTAAAATTCTTTTCGCCTGAACGCCTTGCTACCAGTGCTGTTACGCCAATTGATAATCCCCAGGCAATTGAATACAAAATTGTGAGGGATGCTTCTGTCAACACAACTGTTGAAGAGGCTTCAATGCCTATTTTATTTACAAAATAAATATCAACAATTGCAAAAAGGGATTCCATTAGCATTTCCAATATCATGGGAATGGCTAATAAAAATATAGCCCGGTTTATACTTCCGGTTGTAAAATCCTTTATTTCGCCGGTAAAGGCCTGTTTAAATAATTTAAAAAAAGAAAAAATCTTTAGGGTTGAAGATGGCATGATAGTATAAAATAAAAAGTTAAGTAAAGGGTAAATCACAATACAGAATTGCATTGCAACGGTTTCGCAACTAAGGAATAAGAAATTCCCTTAGATTATAAAATACTTCATAGCAATAAATTGTAGGGTGCAAAAATAGTGGTTTTATCTATTTTAAAGTATGAGAACATCCCTAAAATAAGAAAAAGCCCTGACAGGCTTTTTCTTGTGATCTGGATTGGATTCGAACCAATGACCCTCCCGATTAGAAATCGGGATGCACTATCCGGTAGAACTTATTAACCTCTCTTTGCCTTGCCTGTTTCAATTCTTCAAAAGTCTCTGAATAAACTAATAACCAAGGAATTCCGGTTTTAGTAAATTTCTCTTTTCCTCTGTTATGTTCTGCAAATCGCCTGTCAAGAGCTGTTGTAGAACCAACATAATACCTGTTAAGTGTTTGACTGAATAATATGTAAATAAATGCCTCCATAAAAAATATAATACTCATTTCAACTAAGTTATAATGCAAAGTAAAATTTTCTTAGCTTTGCGGCTGCAAAAAAATGGTCTGGTAGCTCAGTTGGATAGAGCATCAGCCTTCTAAGCTGAGGGTCATTGGTTCGAATCCAATCCAGATCACAAAAGATAAAGAGTCGCTTATTGGCGGCTCTTTTTTATTTTTATACAAATTATAGGCAAATGGAAGTAAAAATGGAAGCCTCCTGGAAAGAAGTACTCAAAAATGAATTTACCAAACCATACTTTCAGCAAATCGTAACTTTTTTAAAAACTGAGAAAGCCGCCGGAAAAATTATTTATCCACCGGGTTCATTAATATTCAATGCGTTTAATCAAACGCCTTTTACAAAGTTGAAAGTAGTTATGCTTGGCCAGGATCCTTACCATGGCGAGGGCCAGGCGCATGGATTAAGTTTTTCGGTACAAAATGGTATTAAACCGCCGCCGTCGCTGGTTAATATTTTTAAAGAAATACAAAACGATATTGGCATTGCGATGCCGGTTGGCTATGGTAACCTTACCCGCTGGGCCGAGCAAGGTGTATTGCTGCTGAATGCTGCGCTGACAGTAAGAGCAAACGAACCTTTCAGCCATGCTAAATTTGGCTGGGCCGAATTTACAGATGCTGTGATTCAAAAAATTTCCGACGAAAAAGCAGGCATTATTTTTTTACTTTGGGGTAAATTTGCACAGGAAAAACAGGCGTTGATTGATGAAACCAAACATTTTGTTTTAAAAGCTGCGCATCCTTCTCCTCTATCGGCCCATGCCGGTTTTTTTGGATGCAGGCACTTTTCAAAAACAAACGAACTGTTAACAAAACAGGGTATTGAACCTATTGACTGGAAATTATTGACACCTTAAAAACTATAAAGTTTTTTTGTCGCCACGAATACTTCGACAAGCTCAGTACACGAATTTACGCTAATGGAGTTTTTTTATTTCTGTAAATTCGTGGCAATATAAATTCACAAAGGATTTTTAAAATCCATGTTTGTACAACTTCTTAGTTAAAAAAATAATGGAATGGTAAAAAATATTTTTGGGAGAATATGGGCCTTGTGGGGATTGATCACTTTTTTGATAACATTCCTGATTATTTTTCCTATTGCCATGCTTTCACATTTAATGGATGAGGTGAAAGGACAAAAATATTTTATTGCCGTTTCAAAAATATGGATGAATGTGTGGCTGTTTTTAATAGGCTGCCCTGTTAAAGTAACCGGAAAAGAAAATTTTAAACCAGGGCAGTCCTACATTGTAGTATTCAATCACAATGC
The DNA here is from genome assembly GCA_046596765.1 of Ferruginibacter sp. GTDB lineage: Bacteria > Bacteroidota > Bacteroidia > Chitinophagales > Chitinophagaceae > Ferruginibacter. The sequence goes on from JBKJLT010000338.1 coordinate 4,676, forward strand.
ACTGCTTGATGTACCACTTTCGGCACCATATGTACCCGGTGCCAATAAAACTATTGCAAAAGCTTCATTTGCAAAAATTCCTTTGTTTGGTTCGTTTTACAAAAGAGGATCTGTTTTGGTTGACCGGAAAAATGAAAAAAGTCGAACCCAAAGTTTTGATGTTATGAAAAAAGTACTGCGCAGGGGTATGCACATGTGCATTTATCCCGAAGGGGCCCGAAACCGAACATCAGAGCCCATAAAACCTTTTTACGACGGAGCCTTCAAGCTGGCCGTTATTACAAAAAGGGATATTATTCCCTGTGTAATTACCGGCACTAAAAAAGCGATGCCCATCAACAAAAAATTCTTTTTATTACCCGTAAGATTAAAAATGCAGTTTTTACCAGCCGAAACTTCAGCA
>JBKJLT010000187.1:0-7775 GCA_046596765.1 Ferruginibacter sp.
AGGAAAGATGCGCTGATAAAAATCGGTGGGTTTGATCCTGTATTTCGCTGTGCAGGTGATGATGTGGACGTATGCTGGCGAATACAGGAATCGGGCAGAACTATCGGCTTTCATCCTTCAGCGTTGGTATGGCATCAGCGCCGTGAATCACTACAGGCCTATTGGCGCCAGCAAAAAGGGTATGGTAAAGCAGAAGCGCTGCTGGAAGCCAAGTGGCCGGAAAAATACAATAGCCTGGGACACCTTACCTGGGCAGGCAGGATATATGGCAATGGGTTTACTTTACCCATGAAATTTAAAAAAGAGCGGATCTTCCATGGTACCTGGGGATCGGCATTATTTCAGTCTGTATACCAACCATCGGGTAGCCTGGCCAATTTCATTCCTTTAATGCCCGAATGGTATTTACTTTCGGCCATTTGCCTGATAATGGGTTGCCTTGGATTTTTGTGGAGTCCGCTGCTTTGGTTGTTGGTGGCTTTTGGGGTATCGCTTGCCATTGTTTTAATGCAGGCTTTCATCAGTGCCAAAAAAAATACATCACTTCAACCTCAACAAAAGAAAAATTATAAATTCACTTCCCTGATTATTTTATTACACATGGTGCAACCCATTGCACGCTTGTATGGCAGGTTTGCAAATGGATTAACCCCGTGGCGTAAAAAAGGCACAGGATCTGAGCTCAAATTTATTTTCAGTCGCCAATCACGGTTATTTTCGCTATGGTCAGAAGTTTGGCAACCTGCAGAAACATGGCTGCTGGCTATAGAAAAGAACCTCATCAGTTTTAGAAGCAGGATCAAGCGTGGTGGAGATTTTGATGATTGGGATATACAGATAAATAATGGATTACTTGCAAAAAGCCGGGGTTTATTAACCATTGAGGAACACGGAGGCGGTAAACAATACCTGCGCATGAAATGTAAAATCAAGGTCACTTCATTTGCACTCCTGTTATGTTGTAGCCTGGCTGCTTTAAGTTTGTTGGCAGCTTGGCATCAGCAATACCTGGTTTGCGGTATCGTTGGGTTTGTATGGTCTGTTGTGCTATTCCGGATAATATATGAAGCAGACAGTGCTTTAAATAGTTTGTTCATTGCATTTATGGACTCAGCCCCGAAAACAGCGCATGAACAGGCAAAACTGGTAATAACGGAAAAAACAAATACAGCATTCTCCGCCGATGATGATATTTATCATTTTGAAACTAAAGCATTTTTAAAACAGGATAATGAAAGCTATGCTGAAGTTTAATAAAAAATGAAATTGATCATCTTTAAAAAATCCTTTTTTTTCGGATCGAAAAGCGCAGGGTCATAAACAGTTACTACTTTGAAAAAATTGCGGATTATAGTGGGAGGGTTTATCGGACTGTACCCAACGGGGGGAGTAACGTGGGATTACATTCAATACCCGTTGGGTTTAAAAATGCTGGGGCATGATGTGTATTACATTGAAGACACCGGGCAATATAGCAATTATAGAATAAGCGAAAGAACCTGGGATGATCCTTATGACACTGTGGATTATTTAAAGCAAACAATTGAACAGTTCGGTTTTAAAGATAAATGGGCATACCGGGATACTTTTAGCAAAAAGTGTTATGGAATGTCGGTGAAAGAGGTGATGGCAGTTTGTGCTTCTGCAGATATATTTATCAACCTTTCTGATTCGTCTGTTTGCCGGAACGAATACCTGGCGATACCAAACCGGGTGCTGGTTGATTCTGATCCTATGTTTACACAACTGCAAACGAATGAAGTACTGCAACAAGATGTAAGGTATCCTGTAACAAAATTCAATATCACGGACTATAACCACCATTTTAGTTTTGGAGAAAATATAGGAGCTATTGATTGTAAAATACCAACGCTTGGTATTAATTGGAAAGCAACCCGCCAACCAATATGTTTAGATAAATGGATCAATAAAATTTATGAAAATATTGCAAAGCCTTATTCGTTTACTACTGTAATGAACTGGGCTACAAGAACAAAATTGAATTATGCGAATGAGCAATGGGGACAGAAAGATGTTGAATTCAAAAAGTTTATTTCAATTCCCGAAAGAATAAGTGCTGCAGAATTTAAAATTGTGATGGCTGCTTCGGCTGCATTTAAAAAAGAAGTAGATGTGAATTCGCTTACTAAATTTGGATGGAAAATCTTAGACCCTTTGAATACAGTTGCTACAACCGATGAATACAAAAATTTTATATCGGTGTCGGATGCTGAATTTTCTGTAGCGAAGGAAGCGTATGTAAAGTCGAACAGCGGTTGGTTTAGTTGCAGGTCTGCCTGTTACCTGGCAATGGGCAAACCGGTGGTTATCCAGGAAACTCAGTGGTCTAAATTTATTCCTTCGGGTTTGGGGGTAATTGCTTTTAGCGATCTTGTTTCAGCAACGGATGCAATTGAACATTTGATTGCGAATTATAATAATCATTCAAAAGCTGCAAAAGAAATAGCAAAGGCATATTTTGACAGCAATATTGTACTTTCCAAAATGCTACAGCATTTAAATTGATATCACGGAAGTAAATAAAAAAGTATTTTAAGTGGGTAAGTGAGGCATAGATATATTGGGATTCTGTTAGCTTTTCAACTCTTCAAAATATAAATGGAGGAGAAATACTTTCCCCGATGCAAAAGATACGGAAGATGTAAAACTGCAAGCCCTGAAACAATTTTTGCAATAACGTTTTAACATTTTCCTGAAACATTTTCTCCTAGTAGAATATAAAATTAAATTCAAAAAGTGTAAATGAAATATTCAATCACACGGCTCTTAAAAAGAACTTTCATTGAATGCCGTGTTTATTGGCCTCATATTACCGGGCTTTTTATTTTAAAGTTGTTGGCAACGCCCCTGGCTTTGATGACGCCGTTTGCAATGAAAATATTGATAGACAGCGGTTTTGGAACAGTTGCGCTTCCTGCCTTCGTCACCATGTTCTTTCCGCATAATTTTAAATTTGATTTCAGCAGTATAGTTATGATATCTGCTTCCCTGCTGATTTTAATTGCCCTCCTTGATAATATCGTGTCTGTTGTTGCCTGGATATTCGAAACGTACACGGGTGAGAAGATTGTTCTGAATTTCCGGACGACTGTTTTCAACCATATTCAACGGCTTTCACTGGCTTATCATGATACAAAAGGAATTTCAGATTCTATATACAGAATGCAATGGGACACGATGGGTTTGAGAACTTTTTTATTAGATAATATTTCTCCGCTCCTTCAATCTATAATTACACTTATATCCATGATAGTGGTGATGTTTTTAATTAAATGGCAGCTTGCTACAATAGCCCTGTGTGTTATACCGCCCCTATTCATTCTTACAAGGCTTTCTGCAAAACGATTGAATCAAAACTGGACAAAAGTAAAGGAAGATGAGAGTCTGGCCATGTCGGTTGTTCACGAAGTATTAAGTAGCCTCAGGGTTGTAAAAGCATTTGGCCAGGAGAACAATGAGAACGACAGGTTTGTTAAACAGTCTGATAAAGCAGTTAAAGGGCAGATAAAAGTTGCATGGACAGGAGCATCTTTTAATTTTTTGGTAAGTATGGTATTTGCAACAGGCTCAGCATTATTCATTTTTTTTGGTGCCCGGTATGTAAAATCAGGACAGATGACTCTGGGAGAATTAACCCTTGTTATTTCTTACCTCGCTATGGTATATGGGCCCTTGCAAAGCATTAGTAAAAACGTGAATAATTTACAATCTTCAATCACGAGCCTTAATCGTGTATTTACTTTATTAGACCAGGAAAAGGAAGTAAAAGAAACTGTACACTCTGTTCATTTAGCCAGAGCAACCGGAGCATTTGAATTTAAAAATGTTTCCTTCTATTATAATAAAGACAAGCCCGTTCTGCAGGATATTTCTTTTGAAATAAAAGCAGGTGACCGTGTGGGGATTATGGGCTTTACCGGTGCCGGAAAATCAACATTGATCAGTCTTTTAATGAGGTTCTATGATACATCAGACGGTGTGATAGCAATTGATGGAAACGACATAAAAAACTATAAGCTGGCAGATTATCGTGAGCAGTTTAGCATCGTTCTGCAGGAGTCGGTATTATTTTCTACTACCATTAGGGAAAATATAAGTTATGGAAAACCCGGAGCAACTGAACAAGAAATAATTGATGCTGCCAGGGCTGCGAATGCACATGATTTTATAATGAATTGCATCAATGGTTACGATACCGAAGTAGGCGAAAGAGGAATGCAATTGTCTGGCGGTGAACGGCAGCGGATTTCAATAGCCCGTGCATTTATAAAAAATGCCCCGGTATTGATTCTTGATGAACCAACAAGTTCGGTTGATATAAAAACAGAATCACAGATAATTGAAGCTATGGAACGATTGATGGCAGGACGAACAACATTTATGATCACGCATCGGCTTGACACCTTAAACTCCTGCAATATTATTTTACACCTGGAACATGGAAAATTAGTAGATATCGTCAGGGATCATGATCTGAATTATATAGCACAGAAAAAAGCTTCATTTTTAAATAGTATTTAAACAAAAAATTTCTTTCAAATAACTACGGAAGTACCAAATAATTTTTTAATGAAAAGAAGAAAATTGAAAATAGCACTGGTGTCTCAGGAGTATCCACCTGAAACGGCTCGTGGGGGAATAGGATCTCAAACCTATACAAAAGCTCATGGACTTGCTGCTTTAGGTCATGAGGTCTTTGTAATTTCCCGGAGTATTAATTCGATCCGCACTGAAAGCAGCATTGAAAACATTACAACCATACGTATTCCCGGTATTGAAGAACATATTCCGGACATGACAGAAATTGTACAATGGATTACACATAGCGTGGTAGTGGCTACAGAAATTGAAGCTTTACATAAACGTGAACAACTCGACATTATAGATTTCCCTGAATGGGCTGCAGAAGGATATACTTATCTTCTCAATAGAACAGCGTGGAATAATATTCCAGTGGTTATTCAATTACACGGACCCTTAGTAATGTTTGCTCAGGTAATGAATTGGCCTGATAGAAATTCTTCGTTTTACAAGGTAGGTACTCATATGGAAGCTACCTGTGTTCAACTTGCAGATGCTGTTTATTCATCAAGTCAATGTTCTGCTGAATGGATAGTTAAATACTATGATGGGGAAAGGGATAACATTCCAACCATTCATTTGGGTATAGACACTACCCTATTTGCTCCTCAGCCGGTTTCCAAAAATAACCATCCAACAATTATTTTTGTTGGGAAGATTGTACAAAACAAAGGGATAGTTGAATTGGTAGATGCTGCTATTAACCTCATCGCTGATTTCCCCGATCTGAAGCTTAGGATAATAGGTACCGGCGAAGAAAAACTTGTAAGTAAACTGAAAAAAAAAGCAAATGATGCCGGGGCTGGCAATCTATTGGATTTTGCCGGCTATAAACAGAAAGAAGAATTATCGGTTGAATTGTCGAAGGCTCATATTTTCGCAATGCCTTCTCATTATGAAGGCGGCCCTGGCTTTTCATATTTGGAAGCAATGTCTTGTGGCCTTCCCGTGATAGGGTGTGACGGAAGCGGCGTAGCAGAAATTATTACTCCCGGAGAAAATGGCATCCTGGTTCCCCCAAAGGATACCAGGGCTTTAGAAGAAGCACTGCGGGCTCTTTTAATAAATAAAAATCTTTTAAATAAAATGGGTTGCAATGCAAGGAAATATGTTTTGGAATATGCAGATAGTAAACAATGTCTTCAAAAGCTTGAGGCCTTTTATTTGTCTGTGGTTCAGCAAAACGTAGAAACTGTGGTTGATGAAAATACAATTATCATGAAATGAAAAGAGTTATTGTAATAAGTCCTCACCCCGATGATGAAGCAATAGGATGCGGCGGAACTATCTCTGCTCACGTTCATAATGGTGACGTTGTTCATGTGATTTTTTTAACCTCCGGCGAGAAAGGTGGACATGGAAAATCAGAAGAAGAAACTATTAAGATCAGGGAAGACGAAGCAAAAGCGGCTGCTGCTATTTTAAACATTTCAGAGGTAGAGTTTTGGAGAGAACCTGATGGTAATTTGCAGGCATCGGAAACTAATATAGCCCGTCTCATTAATTCAATTGAACAATTTAAACCCGATGTTATTTACGTTCCTCATCATAATGAAGAACATACCGATCATAAAGCGGCTGCACTTTTAGTAGAGCGTTCGTTAATTAGATTGGGCACAACAGAAAAACCTGTTGTTTATATGTATGAAGTTTGGACCCCAATTCAAAAGATAGATCATGTAGAAGATATTTCTCCTTATGTGGAAATAAAGCGCAAAGCTATTCAGGCGCACAAAAGTCAATGTGCGGTGATGAATTTTGAAGAAGCTATTTTAGGATTAAACAGGTATCGTGGAGAAATGCATAGTTGGCCAGGGGGAAACTATGCTGAAATTTTTGAAAGAATGAACCAGCATTTAATACAACATGAATCTGAAAAAATCTAAAATGATTGATTCAACCTTAACATACACTGACATAAAAACCGGGGCTGCAATTACTACCCGGATTTTGGATGGGTTTGAAGATTCAAGCTTCAACAAAGAACAATGGAATCAACTTTTGGAATCAGGAGACACAGATACAGTGAACCTGACTTGGGATTGGCAAAGATCATGGTGGCAATCGTTTGGTAAGGGTAAACTACTGTTGATAGCAGCCGAGCGAAACGGTTCGGTGATTGCCGTAGCTCCTTTTTTTACCGACCAGGGAATGATTTATAATTTATTTCCGGAGGACGCCCTTGATTTCATTGGTGATATTAGTGACAGTTCTGTTCTTGATGCCATGTTAGAAACTGCCCGTTCCGTTGTTGATAATTTTGCCGGATTCCGTTTTTATTTTATTCCCCACACTTCTCGTACGGGAAAGTTATTGAGGGAAGCTGCTATAAGATTAAACCTCAATTGTTATGATGAAGGCAGTTTACCTTCACCCTGGTTGGATTTAAAAACTTCACCTGATGTTGCATTGAATATCACCCGAAAAAAAAGCCTTCGTCGTCACGAAAACTATTTTCTTAGGGAAGGAGATTTGGAAGTGCTGCATTTTACTGAGGCAGAAAAAATTCTTCCTCATTTAGAAAACTTTTTCGACCAGCATATCTCAAGAAGAAATGCAACAAATGCTTCCAGTCTTTTTCTTGATAGTAAGCAACGTGATTATTACACCCGGCTTACAAAGGAAATCAGTTCTACTGGTTGGTTGCGTTTTACCTGTATTAACTGGAATGTCCGTCCAATTGCGTTTCATTACGGGTTATCTTATAAAGGCAGGTATCTATATGGCATTCCTTCATTTGATATTGAATTAGCGGAACACTCCCCCGGGGAAGTACTTTTAAGACAGCTATTATTGGCAGCCATTTCAGAGGGTGCTTCAACTTTTGATTTTGGAATGGGTGATGAATTATATAAGTATAGGTTTTCAACCGATGTTACGCAGTTACATACGTGGGGGTTGTATCCCTTAAAAGCTGTATAAAAACGACAATGAGAGCAAGCATTATTATAAATAACTACAACTATGATCGTTTTATTGGTGAGGCAATCAATAGCGCTTTGCGGCAGACGTACAAAAATATTGAAGTCATTGTGGTAGACGATGGTTCTACAGATAAATCGAGGGACATAATATCGGGATTCGGTGACAAAATTATGCCTGTTGTAAAAGATAACGGAGGCCAGGCGTCAGCTTTTAACGAAGGATTTAAAATGAGTTCAGGAGATGTAATA
>JBKJLT010000030.1:0-3534 GCA_046596765.1 Ferruginibacter sp.
CTCCATATATATAAGAGAGCCAATTTGTCAGCATCAAAAATGCACCCCAACAGCGGTTTCGTTCAACATCGGTTTCATTTCTTGCCCGTTGGGCAAAACGAAACCTTAGTTATTGTGCGTAGTTATTTTTTGTCAAGCAGTTGTTCGATGATGTAAATAATTGAAGTTTTAATTTCAGAATATGGTTGCACTCGTCTGTAGTAACCAAAAAGCTGAATTCCATTTCCAACAAGTTTTTTATTCTCTTCACTGTCAAACAAACTCATATTTTCAAAAAGTGTCCCACCGCAATTTACCTGGTCAACAACTTGAACTATTTTGTCCGAGTAATTAATGCCATTAGGATTAAAGTCTGTTGGCTCGTTCTTAATTACTTCAACTTTGTAAAACATTTTAGTTTTTTCTTTTTCTGGATTGCCACGAATACACAAATAACGAATGTCTTTTGTTTTGGCATTTGTCAAGCGAAACAAATACAAAGGATTTTCGTGAAGATATTTGTTCAAGGCATCTGATTTTTCTTTGTCTGCCTTGGACTGAAAATCTTTGTCAGCTTTGTTTAGACTTAATAATGGGTCGTAAAAAAACACAGAAATACTGTCGTCGCCATTTATAAAATTATCAACATTCTTTGTCTGCGAAAAAGCAAAGTTTGTCAAAAGCAAGATTGTCGTTAATAAAATTGATATTTTTTTCATTTTGAAAGAAGGTGTCGGTTTATAATTCCGCACAACGTGTGTATTTACGCTAATATACGCTACTTCTTGCATAAAACAATATCTGTATATTGGTTGCTTGCCAAAGCGTTACAAAAAAATACGCTACTTAAAGGCAGTAGCGCAAATACAATTTAATTTAATTTTAAATCGTCTAAAGGACTAATGATTTTTAAAAGATCTTTATTACTTGTGTGCAGGTAACGCAGGGTGGTTTTAATATCGTTATGGCTAAATAATATTTATCTCGTAGTTATATTCTTGCCTTGGTTTGGTTTTCACAAACCATTATTACATGTCGTTTCGGAGTCAACGAACTAAGGCAGATAAATCTCAGCCCCCAAAGCAAAAAAAATGGCCGGCCCACAGCCAGCCATTTTGCTGCTCATCAGGTTGTTGGCGGCGGCGGCGGTGGCGTATCCTCCTTAGGATTCAGCCGCCCGGCCATCATGGTATTATATTGATCAATAAGGGCGTTAAGCTCGTTGGTTGTTTTTGCGTAGGGCTCTGCACCGTTATTTATGGTGTAATAGCTGTTTAAAAAATCCCGGAGCTTGTAAATAGCATTTCGTGCAGTTGAATCCATACGGGGAGGAAGCAATCCCTTGGTGGTAGATGTAATATCCAATGCAGCCTTGGCATTAGGGGTTGGTGTGCCAATACCTACCTGGCAAAGGAGGATAAGGAAAGGATTAGGAAGGCGAAAAAAAATAAGTATTTCATGATTTTTTTTAAAATATCAAACTCAAAGCTTTTGATAAACTACGAATCACAAGCAGGAATTGTTAGTGAAGTGAAAATAATTAAAAGGAGGGGTACTGTAATGTTCACTTTATTCATTACAAAGGTTGATGCAGGATTATAGATTATCAGAATCATCCTGATACTTGTTGAGTTCTGCTGCTGTATTATATAAAAACACGGTTTTTTAAAGCCTTGTTAAATACGTTTTTGCTAACATCTTAAAATTATGCAACGTAGTATATTGTAATGGAATTAAAATCCGTACAAACATTATGAAAAGAATAATCAACCTATCGATACTCCCCTTGTTTGCAGCTATATTATTTTTAAGTGCCTGCAAAAAAAATAAAGATATAATTGCAGTAAATCCCGGCAATACTGGCTCAGGCACCGGCACCGGCATCCCTTCTGCCCAGTTAACAAAAGATTCTGTTTTAAACTTTGCCAGGGATATTTATTTATGGAACACACAGATACCCGGTAGTTTTAATGTGCAATCTTATACCGATCCGGCAGCTATCATGACGGCCATAAGGCCCTTTAGTATGGAACCCGGCTTTTCAACCGCCGTGGACCGCTGGAGCTTTGCCATGAAAAAAACAGAGTGGGATCAGTTAAGTGGTGGCATGGGTACATTAAGCGCAACAACTGGCCAGGGCGATCTGGGCTTTTCGGTTTTTTTCAGGGCCGAAGGCGATCTTAGGGTTAGATTGGTGGAACCTAATGCCCCCGCAGGTTTGGCAGGCATTCACCGGGGATGGCGCATAACTTCTATTAATGGCAATACCAATATCAGTACAACTAATTCAGATTTTATTGTGAATGCAGTGTATAAATCAGCCAGCAGCACATTCATATTTCAAAAGCCCGATGGCTCCACGGTATCCCAAACATTAAGTGCGGCACGTTATGCGGAAAAACCTGTTTATTTAGATACCGTTTATAATATGGGTAGCAAAAATATCGGCTACCTGGTGTTTAATTCTTTTTTGGGTAATATAAACCAGATCAATGCTGAATTTCAACGGGTGTTTACCCGCTTTGCCAATGCACAGGTAACCAATGTGGTGGTTGATTTGCGGTATAATGGCGGAGGCTATGTAAGTTTGGCCGAACAACTGAGCAATTACCTGGTTAAACCTTCATCCAATGGAACCATGATGATGCGGCAGATTTACAATAGTAAAAACAGCGCCAGCAACGAAACAACCAATTTTAATAAGGCAGGATCATTAAACCTTAATGATGTTTATTTTATTGTAGGCAGAGGAACTGCTTCGGCAAGCGAACTGGTTATCAATAACCTAAAACCCCATATGGATGTAAAGCTTATTGGTGCCACAGCAACACATGGCAAGCCTGTAGGTTTTTTCCCTATACCTGTTGCAGATTGGTATATTTTTCCGGTATCATTTAAAACAGTAAATAAGAATGGCGATGGCGATTACTATAACGGTTTTGCGGTAAACGGGCAGGTGGCAGATGGGCTTGATAAAGATTGGGGCGATGTGAACGAGGCCAGCCTGGCAAGTGCTATCAGGAACATTACAACAGGCTCGTACTTTAACAGGGGGGCGCAGGAACAATTTTATACTGAAGAGCCTGCAGTAAGTAATGGCAACAGTAAACTGGATGCTCCATCTCTTAAAATAACTATTGATGTACCTAAGCGTTTGTAAGCAATTAAAATTATTTGTTTTGATGTAGTGGTTTCTTTACGTTTCACAGATCACTTGCAGGTGAAAAATTTTCATCTATAACAGATCGCAGTGAATGTATCTTTGTACCTGCATAAAAATTTATACTTAATCTACATTGCCAATCATGCCAAACATCGCAATCATATCTTCCAGTGTAAGAACCGGGAGAGCCAGCAACCGTGTAGCGTTGTATTTTAAAGAATACCTTCAAACCAATAATCTGGCAACAGTTGAATTACTTGATTTGAACGAATACCATTTTCCTGTATTTGACGAGCGGCTGAAGCATCAGAAAAATCCATCTGCAGCAATGCTTGAGTTTGCAGAAAAGATAAAACTATCCGATGGAGTTTTAATTGTTACGCCTGAATATA
>JBKJLT010000302.1:0-13151 GCA_046596765.1 Ferruginibacter sp.
TATTTTACTGAACGATCTGAAACTGACCGGTAAAGGTGTCATCAATAAGCTGGCAAACGGTTATGGTATGGATATCAGTTTTAAATCTCCTTCCACCGATTTTAAAAATATTTTATCGTTGATAACGCCCATCTATCAAAAGGAATTTAGTAAGGTTACAGCAAGCGGTTCGGCAATTTTTGAAGGATTTATAAAAGGAGTATATGCAGATTCTACCATGCCAGGCTATCATCTTGCTGCCGAAGTAAGAGATGGTTCTTTTAAATATACAGATTTACCGAAGGGAGTTGAAAGGATCAATTTTAAAATATTGGTTGATAATCCAGACGGAAAAACGGATAATGCCATCGTAGATATTTCAAACGGTCATCTTGCAATAGATGGCGAACCATTTGATTTTAGGTTGCTGGTTAAAAAACCAATCAGTAACATGTTTGTAGATGCTGCTGCAAAAGGAAAACTAGATTTGAGCCAGGTTGGTAATTATGTAAAACTTGAAAAAGGTACAAGCATTGCCGGATTAATGAATGCAGATGTAAATATCAAGGGCAATGTAAAAGATATAGAAAATAAGCAGTACAATGATTTTTATGCGGCAGGTACAATTGATGTGAATAATTTTAATTACAAATCGGTTGATTACCCGACAGGAGTAAAATTAAATACGGTGCATACTGTATTTACTCCCACCAAAATTGATGTATCCAATCTTAGCGGGCAATACATGAATTCGAATTTTAATGGTGGCGGGCAAATTAATAATCTGCTGAGTTATTTGCTTAGCGGAAAACCTTTGAGTGCCAATCTTACTGTAAATGCTGATAAGGTAAACCTGAATGACTGGATGGGAGTGCCGATAGAAACAACAGTTAACGCAAATACAACTAAAACTGTAAAAAGCAGTACAGATAAAGCTTTTGTGGTTCCTGCCAACCTGGATATTGCTTTAAATACAACCGTTGATAACCTGAAGTATGACCAGGTGGATATACAAAATTTATCGGGCCTGATACAGTTGAGCGATGAGACAATAAAGCTGAACAATGTAAATGGAAATGCGTTGGGTGGTACTATGAAGATTAATGGATTGTATAGCACAAAAGAAAGCAAGGCAAATCCTGCTATTGCCATGAGTTATGATGTTGCGCAGGTAGATATTCAGAAAACATTTTACGCTTTTAATACGGCACAAAAGCTGATGCCTATTGGTAAATTTCTATCAGGCAAACTTACTTCTGTTTTATCTGCCAACGGCAAACTTGGGGAAAACATGAGTATTGATATGAGCACGCTTTCGGGCAACGGCAATTTATTTTTGATTGAAGGTTTCTTAAGCAAATTTGCACCGCTGGATAAAATTGCATCAGTGCTGAATGTAAAAGAGCTGCAATCTATTTCGCTGAAAGATGTGAAAACTTTTTTCGACTTTTCAAATGGAAAGCTGCTGGTAAAACCATTTACGGTAAAGGTTAAAAATATTGAAATGGAGATTGGCGGCCTGCAGGGGATTGGGTTTGATGAGGGAATGAACTATGCTATCAATATAAAATTACCCAGGGCTTTAATGGGAACGCAGGGTAACCAATTTGTGAACAACCTGGCTAAAGCTGTTAATGCCAAAGGCATACCATTAAAATTAGGCGAAACAGTAAATCTTAAAATGGCAATGGGTGGAACCATAAAGAGCCCAACACTTAAAGTTGATCTTAAACAAAGTGGCGAAACGCTTGCAGATCAGATGCAGCAGCAGGTAAAAGATTTTGTACAGGCAAAAATTGACAGTGCAAAAAAAGCAACACAGGATACTATCAATTCGTTGAGAAGGCAACTGGAAATGGCAGCCCGTGACGAATTGCGAAGAAGAATGCTGGGTAATACAGATTCTGCATCAGTTAAAGACAGCACACCTGTAAAAAATAGTGGCGATAGAACAAAAGAATCTATAAAAGGATTATTAGATAATTTATTAAAAAAGAAGAAAAAAGATTCGCTGCAGAATTTACCTAAGGACACTTTGCTAAAACAATAGTTTTTAAAACCGTTGTGGGTTGAATGCGTCAATCGAAATTTCAGTTTTCGTATTTTTAACAAGCTGGCTTACAATTTTACCGGTTCCTGTCCCTTCAGAAATCCCAAGCATTGCATGGCCGCCGGCAATGATAACATTGGCAAAGTCTTGAACTTTGCCAATGTACGGTAAACCATCTGGCGTAACCGGCCTTAAACCATTCCATATTTTATCTGCGGGAGGAAAATCGATTTTTAATCCCGGGTAAAAATTCCTGGCAGAATCATAAATGCCCTGCATACGGTTAATTAAAACTCTATTGTTGATACCGCTTAGTTCCATAGTTCCGCCAATGCGGAGCTGATGGCTCCAGGGTGTTATAGCGCATCTGCCATCAACAAGAATGGCCGGGTATTTTATATTTTTTTCAATATGCTGATAGGTGTGGCTATATCCCTTGCCGGGTTGTAATAGTAATTTAATGCCCATCATTTTTGTAACTACAGGCAACCAGCTACCGGTTGCCACAATAACCTGTTCGCAATTAAATTTTCCCTTGTCTGTGATAACAGCAGTAATATTAGTATTTGATTTTTCAAAACCGGTAACATTTGTGTTAAGCTGAAACTGTACTCCTTTTTTTTCTAAATTATTTTTTAATGCAGCCATCATCTTTCCGGGATTAAAATGGCAATCATCTTTAAACAATACTGCACCGGCAACATTCAGTTCCACATCGGGTTCCAGTTTTTGTACATCATCTTTTTGCAACCGCTCCACTTTTAATCCAAATTTTTCTGCATCATCGGCCAGGTGAAATTCATGGTCTAATGTTTTTTGCTGTTTGCACATCATCAGGCAGCCCTTCTCTTCCATATCAAACACATCACCAATTTCATTTCGCATTTCATTCATCAATGCACGGCTTAATTGCAAAAGACTATTCAGGTGCGGTGCATTTTTTTTAACAGTAGCTGCATTACTGCTTTTCCAGAAATGCCAGCCCCATTGCATCAGTTCCCAGTTTAATCTTGGTTTTACATAGAACGGGCTGCTGCTGCTGAGCATGTGTTTAAAACCTTCTGCAATAATTCCCGGACTTGCTAGCGGCACAAAATGGCTTGGCGACATATAACCCATATTGCCAAATGAGCAGCCATCGGTAATATCGCCTCTTTCAATAATGGTTATTTCATAACCTTCTTTTTGTAAATAGTATGCGCTGCATAAACCAATTACTCCGCCTCCGATAATAGTGACTTTCATTTTTGGAATTATTGTTTTAACAGGTAGTTAGCTAAATTGCTTTTCAACACCCGCAGGTCTGTATTATTAATTTTTCCGATAGAGCCGGGAATATTTTCTGATGGCAATACTGCCAAAGCAGAAAGCCTGATAACACTCGATTTTAATAAACCGGTGGATTGAAATGAAGTGGATGTTTCGTTGAGTAATAAATCAAAGCCTGGTATTAATTGATGTTGCTGGGTACTGATTGCACGAACAAGTATATCATTGTAGGTAGGCATGCGCCGCAGGAAAAGTACAGGCCTCATTTTTCCGGAAATATCCTGGGGAATCCTGGTAATAAGAATATCTCCTTCGGTCATTTTGTGTAGGTTGCGTTTGGATCTGATACCATGGATAAAGAATATTCAGGCTCATCATCTGAATAAGCTTTTGAAAGTTTTTGTACAGAAAATTCTTTCCACTCCGCATCTTCGTCTTTTATGTTTATGGTTATTTGCCTTTCACCATATAGTTCTTTCACCGATTTAATAAAATCGGTTGTCATTTCACTGGCTCGTAAATGATAAACTGAATTCATTGCCTATGTTTTTATAAAGGTAAAAAAATAGCCGGACACTAAAAATATTAAATCACCTGAAATCCATAAGCATACGGATCATCCTCATCATCAATCGTAATAACATTGTGTCCGTATATTCTTGCCCAACCTTCTATGGAAGGCCTGATCGCAGGTTTTCCGGCAACGAATAATTCTTCCTCAATCCTGCCAATAAATTTACTGCCAATTATACTTTCATGAATAAATTCATCTCCAGGTTTCAATAATCCTTTTGCATACCATTGTGCCATCCTGGCCGATGTGCCGGTGCCGCAAGGGCTTCGGTCTATGGCTTTATCGCCATAAAAAACTGCATTACGTGCAGTAGATGTTTTATCTATAACAGCACCCGTCCATAAAATATGACTGCAACCTTTAATTGTTTCATTTTCGGGGTGAACAAACTCATATTTATCATTTATTTTTTTTCGTAACTCTCTGCTCCAGCTAATTAATTTATCTGCGGTGTAATGTTCCAGTCCGTTAAAATTTTTCTGCACATCCACAATGGCATAAAAATTTCCGCCATAAGAAACATCAATAATCAACTCTCCAAGATCGGGACAATCAACCGTTAATTCAGTAGCTGCTAAATAAGATGGAACATTGGTAAGTCTGACTGATTTTACTTTTGTCCTAAGAGGAATCGAAGCGTCTTCTTTATAAGAAATAAGTACAAGCCCTGCTGGAGCTTCCATTCTTACTACACCCTGTATTTTTGGTTTTATCAACCCTTCTTCAATGCCAATAGTAATGGTGCCGATGGTTCCATGGCCACACATGGGCAGGCAGCCACTTGTTTCAATAAATAAAACGGCAACATCGTTTTCCAGATCATGTGGCGGATATAAAATACTGCCGCTCATCATGTCGTGGCCACGTGGTTCAAACATAAGTCCTTTACGTATCCAGTCATATTCTTTTAAAAAATGCTGGCGCTTTTCACTCATGTTGTTGCCAGCCAATTCGGGGCCGCCTTCTTTTACAAGCCGTACAGGATTGCCGCATGTGTGGGCATCTATACAATTGAATATGTGTTTCATTGTTGAAAATGTTGCCAATGGTTGAGAACTTTGCCAAAGTTCTCAACTTTGGCAAAGTTTGTTGGTTTATTTTTTTACAGCAACGCCTACCATACTATCTGCCGTGCCGTAATATAAAAAGTATCGATTTTTAAAAAATACCAAACCTTCAATAAAAGTTGTCCCGGCTTTGTATTGTCCGGCAATTTCATGGGGCAGATCGGGTTTAATAAAATAAGTACTGCAGCGGTCAAGTAATTTAGTGGGGTCTTTTCCATCAAATAAAGCTTGGCCGCCACAATAAACTCCCTTTGGTAAAGCAGGGTCGGCATCATCCGTCTCCGCATTCTTACCGTTGTACAATAAAACAATTCCTTTGTTGGTTATTATAGCCGGTGGGCCGGGTTCTACGATATGGCTGTCGAACATTTTTTTTCGGGCGGTAAGTATGGGTACTAATTCATTGTTGTTATCCACCACCGGATTCCAGTTTATCAAGTCGGTTGATGATGCCAGGTAAACAGGCCCTTCGCCCCAATACATCCAGTATTTGCCATTTACTTTTGCAGCAATAAATTTTCCATTTATTTGTTTGGTTACTACAGAACCTGATTTACTCCAGTGGTTTAAAAATTTTCCATTGTATGCTTTTAAAAAAGCGGGGCCTTGTTTTTTCCAATGCAATAAATCAGATGATGTGGCAACGCTCAGCCTTGCCACATCACGGTTCCAGCTTGTGTATAGCAGAATATAATTTCCTTTAGCGGTTTCCACAATTCGTGGGTCTTCGCAACCACCGGGATAATCATATTTGATAAATGAACTGCTGTCGGGATATAAAACCGGTTGTGGATTTTTTTTAAAATGAAGCCCATCATCGCTAACTGCCAGGCCAATTCTTGAAGTTCGCATTCCTATGCCAACACCAACAACATCTTCGGCCCTGAATAAAATATACACTTTATTATTACGCACTATTGCCGCCGGATTAAACACATCGGCTTTCTGCCACTTTACGGTTTCTTTTTTTACCGGGCAATTAAATAAAAAAGAAGAATCTGCCTGCATAACGGGGTTGGCAGCGGTGGGTTTTACAAACGGGCCCAATTGCCAGCCATTAATTTTTGTTTGGCAAAATGATTGTGTGCTGTACAGCAGCAGTAGCAATAAGAATTTTTTCATAAGCTGTAAGGTATGTTTTAGAACTTTGCCAAAGTTTAACAGTCTGGAACTTTGCCAAAGTTCCAAAGCTTGGCAAAGTTTGATAAATTTAAGTTCTAAACTTTGGCAAAGTTTTTTTATTCAATAAATTTTTGTTTTACATCAATTGGCTGGTCATGGTATTTTATAAAAGCCCCTAATCCTCCAAACATCTCAAGCACATAATCTCTCTCCAGTTTAGTTGGGCTTTTGCTAAGGAATATTTTATATGAACTATTTGGCCAATCTTCTATTTTTTTAACAAATCCATGATGAACAGGGTTGGCGTGGGTATAGTGGATAGCTTTACAAAAATGGTTGTCGTCCGTTATTTCTTCCAGCTTCATACTCGGTATAAAGAGACTACCCATGCGGTTATAAACCTTATTAAATGACTGTGTATAGCTACTGAATAAATTTGCAAAAGATTTACTCGTTTTAAGTTCAAATTGTTTTTGAGTAAGCTTGCTAGAAATACCTGGCTTTTGCCAAATCCTTTGTAATTGATCTTCATAACGAACCTGTAGAATTAAATGAAAATGATTGGGCATTAAACAATAACTGAATAATTTGCAAACTGGTAAAATATGTTTTGATAATTTTTCAAGAAAAAAATGGTAATTCCTTTCCTCTATAAAAAGATTTTCATTTCCATTAGCATGATTAAAAAGATGATATTTTTGACCTGGTATCATACTTCAAATTAAGGATTCTTTGCCAAACTTTGCCAAAGTTTAGAACTTTGGCAAAGTTGCCGAACAAAGTTTTAAACTTTGGCAAAGTTGCTGAACCATTGTAATTTTATCATATGGAGCAATACGGAAAAATTTTATTGATTGCCATGCCGGCTTTCTTGTTGCTGGTATTATTTGAAAAATGGTATGGCTGGCGCAAGGGAAAAGATACTGTGCGTAATATGGATATGATCAGCAGCCTGAGCAGCGGTGTAACCAATGTTACCAAAGATGTAATTGGCCTGTACCTTGTTATTCTTTCCTATCCTTTTATGCTGAAATGGCTTGCACTAACAAGCATCAGCAATACCATCATTGTTTATATCATTGCTTTTTTTGCATTGGATTTTGCTGGTTACTGGGTACATCGTTTGCAGCATGTAACTAATTTTTTCTGGAACGGCCATATCGTACACCACAGCAGCGAAGAATTTAATCTGGCCTGCGCTCTAAGGCAAAGCATTTCTGCAATTGCAAAAATTTATGCCATCTTCCTGTTGCCGGCTGCATTATTGGGGGTTCCTTACCAGGTTATTGCTGTGATTGCACCACTTCATTTATTTGCACAATTCTGGTATCACACACAACATATAGGTAAGATGGGATTTTTAGAAAAGATCATTGTTACACCTTCTCATCACCGGGTGCATCATGCTTTCAATAAAGAGTATCTTGATAAAAACTTCGGACAGATATTTATTTTCTGGGACAAATGGTTTGGCACTTTCCAAGAAGAACTGCCAACTGTGCCGCCTGTTTACGGCATCACAAGGCCTGTACAAACCTGGAATCCGATCCGCATAAATTTTCAACACGTTTGGCTGCTGATACAGGATGCCTGGAGAACCAGTAGCTGGAAAGATAAATTTACGCTTTGGTTCAAACCAACGGGATATCGTCCTGTCGATGTTGCTGCAAAATACCCCGTTTATAAAATTGAAGATGTTTATCATTTTGAAAAATACAACACACAAACTTCAACTGCCTTAAACGTGTGGAGCTGGATACAGGTACTGCTGATCCTGCTGTTTGTTAGTTACATGTTTGGCAACATTGCACTTATTAACAGCCTTGATAAAAATTATATCTTCTGGTATGGTGGTTTTCTTTTTGTTAGTGTGTATGCATTAACGGACCTGATGGACAGAAACACCTCTGCCATTGTATGGGAATTAATCAGAGGAACTATTGGACTTAATCTTCTCTTTAATCAGAACGATTGGTTTGGCGCAGGTACTTATTTTCCTGCTGCAAAATATATGCTTGGTGGTTATTTTATTATCTCTATTTTAGTAACCGGTTGGTTTGTAGTAAAACATGCAAGAGAAGATGTAAAGATGGCTGCTGTTATATAGGTATAAATCGATTTTTACAACAATAGAAAACCAATTGCACAACAGCAAAATGAATTACTTGATAAGCAACTTCTCAATTGCTTCTTTTTCCAATCCCCAGTTGTAACCTTCCAGCTTTGATTGTACTACTTCTCCGTTTTTATTGAGTAAATAAGTAGTTGGGTAAACATGTATGCCAAGGCTGGAAAGACTTTCGGCAGAATGGGCAAACATGATTTTATCTGGAGTGAAGCGGCTTTGCAGCATATTAATGCGGTCTGCACCTTCATCAGAAATGCATAAAATTTTAAAATTGGGTGAATTGACCGCTGCAAGCAATTCATCAAAAACATACATTTCCTGTATGCATGGCCCACACCAGGTTTGAAAAAAGGAAACGATAACAACATTTCCCTTTAGTGCGTTAATAGTGGTTTTTGTATTGCTGCCGGTTAACAATAATCCGCTGCTTTGGAATTTCATTTCTGGCGCAATGGTTTTACGCATATACCACCTGATACCCCAGCCAACAGCAATTATGATGATGGCATAAAAAATTATTGTGCTTAATTTATTTTTCATTTTAATGGAGACCTTTCTGATTGTTTTTGATTTTCAGACCGGTTAAATCTTTTTAAGAAATAGTTTAAGGTAATTTTAGCAAGCGGATTTTTGACTTTCACGTAGTTAAAAATCTGCTTTGGAAAAGCACCCAGGTTTGCCTTGGCTTCTTTTGCAGTTCTGCCAAGCTCCAGTTTTTCATATTTGCAGTCAATCATTTTTTGTACGCTTAAAAACAAAATGTTGAAATAGGTTTTATGCGTATTATTATAAGTATAGTCCAATCCTATATAATGAGTTTCCATTTCAGTGGTATAGAAAAGGTAGGTGTAAAAACCAATCATTACATTGTTTACATACAATGCGTAAAATTCAAAACGCTGGTCCAGATCCAGCTTTAATTCGTATAAATACCCCGCATTTATAATCCCAATCCTTGCCTTTTGTTTATCAATAACATTTCTGTACAGCCGGTCTATTTCGGCTGCATTTTCCAGAATTTCTGTGGCATTTAATTCTTTTGTTACCACGGCTTCAAAAGCCTGAATGATTTTTTTTGCCCGCTTGAAGTATTTTTTTGTTAGGTCCTTCAAATAATCATCAAAGGTTTGCCAATTCAGCCTCCTGGTAATTTCCATTGTAACATCGCCATTAAAAAACTGGTAACCTGATACAGCATATTTATCTTCTAAAAAGACTTCTTTACAATCTTTAATAATAATTCCACGGGGCTTTAGCTTCCTGTTCTGCTTAACAAATAGATCTATGGCATCAAATATAAATCCATTGTGCTGCTCATTTTTAAAATAAAACCCCTGAAAATTTATCCTGAATAAATTTCCACAAATAAGCAGGTACATCCGTTTAGGTAAAAAGAACTTTATTAGTTTGGTTTGAATACTTTGCGCTGTGCTGAAATTTAAATGTGTATGGTTAAATTTAAATAACTGCAGGCAGGCTAATCCTATCAACTTGTTTTTAATAAATATTTGTAAGTAATAATTTTCAATATCTGGTATCTGTGCATTTTCCAGTGCAAGTAAGTGTCTTTGTTTTAAGTGATGTGCTTCGGGTAGTAAATCATCCCATACATCTTTATACGCCACAATGTTACTTACATAATTAATTGAAATAGTCAAAACTTGAAATTATTTTTGCATTAGCGTAGCAATCGTTAATTCATTATCCACTGTTCTCCATATCCTCAGCGGGTTTTCATTCTTCAATTCATCCGGCAGTAAATTATTGCTCCAGTTTTGAAATGAGATGGGCCTTGCAAAGCGCTTAATTCCATCGGCGCCAACAGAAGTAAATCTCCCGTCAGTGCTGGCCGGAAAAGGGCCGCCATGCTGCATACTCAAACAAACTTCAACACCCGTTGGTACGCTGTTTAAAATAAAACGGCCACAGATATTTTTTACAGCTTCAACCAATTCATCATGTTCTTTAATATCATTTTCGGTAGCCATTAAGGTTGATGTTAACTGTCCTTCCAGGTTTTTTGCCACTGCAATCATTTCGGCCATGCTTTTACAACGGATGATGATGGAGTAGGGGCCAAAAACTTCCTGATGCAATACAGGGTTATTTAAAAATGCGGCTCCGCTTGCGGTTGCAATTGTTGGTAAGCCTGCCAACTTTGGCAAAGATTGGGAACTTTGCCAAAGTTCAGTTTCAGATTCGGCAACCAAATGCACATCATCCTGCAACAAAGCATTTTCTTTATTTTTTTTATAAGCGGTTGCAATGCCAGGGTGTAGCATGAGTGCCGGGCTTATTTTTTGTATCGCTTTGCCCAAGTCGTGTATAAATGTTTGCAACGCTTCACTTTCAATACCAATGATAATTCCGGGGTTGGTACAAAATTGCCCGACACCTAAAGTGATGGAGCCTGCATATTGTTGAGCAATCTCTGAAGCAGATGATCTTAATTTTTCTGGTAATAAAAAGACGGGGTTCACACTTCCCATTTCTGCAAAAACCGGGATGGGTTCTTTACGCTGATTGCCCCAATCAAATAATTGTTTGCCGCCGGTGTAAGAACCGGTGAAGCCAACTGCTTTGGTATGCGGATGCATCACCAATGCTTTGCCCACTTCAAAGCCTGCGCCATGTACATGTGCAAAAATCCCCTTGGGCATATTGCATGCGGCAGCAGCTTTTAAAATTGCGTTAGCAACAATCTCTGAAGTTTCAGCATGTGCCGGATGTGCTTTTACAACTACGGGGCAACCGGCAGCAAAGGCGCAAGCGGTATCGCCACCGGCGGTAGAATAAGCAAAAGGAAAATTACTTGCGCCAAAAACTACAACAGGTCCGAGCGGCACCAGCATTTTACGGATGTCTGGTTTGGGCGGAGTTTTATCCGGTATCGCTGTATCAATCCTTGCTTCCAGCCAATCTCCTTTTTCGCAGGCTTCTGCATAACTGTTCAATTGAAAAATAGTTCTTGCCCTTTCGCCACGCAATCTTGCTTCGGGCAAATTAGTTTCACTCATGGCAGTTTGTATCAACGCATCGCCGCAATTTTCCAATTCAACAGCAATGGCTTTCATAAATCCAGCACGTTGCTTTAAAGAGAATTTTCTATATACATGAAATGCATTCCACGCTTCCTGCATTACAACATCAATTTCCTCAACACTAAAATCATTATAAGTCATAAGTAAAAATTAAGAATTCAAAACCGGTCTTGCTGCAATACCATCATTTATTATTTTTAAAACTTCTTCTCTTTCTTTGCCGATTAAAGTAAGCCTTGGTGCACGTACAAATTCTGATCCAATGCCAGCATGTGTTTCAACCAGCTTTATGTACTGCACTAATTTAGGATGAATATCCAACTCCAGCAAAGGCATGAACCAACGGTATATGTTTGTTGCCTCTTCAATTTTACCGGCTTTTACCAAATTAAAAATGGCAACTGTCTCTTTGGGGAAAGCACAAACCAATCCAGCTACCCAGCCATCCGCACCCATGCAAAGTTCTTCCATAGCAATAGTATCTACGCCACATAAAATTTTAAAGCGTTCGCCAAAACGGTTCCTCATTCTGGTTACATTACTGACATCTCTAGTGCTTTCTTTCACTGCTGTGATGTTTTTGCAGGCCTGCAGTTCATCAAACATATCCAGTGTTACTTCTATTTTATAATCCACAGGATTATTATAAATCATGATTGGAAGATCAGTTGAATCTGCCACGGTTTTAAAATAAGTAACCGTTTCCCGGTGATCACTTTTGTAACGCATCGGCGGTAAGATCATGATCCCTTTGGCTCCCCAGGCTTTTGCATAAGCAGCCTGTTGCAGTGCTTCTCTGGTACTTCCTTCTGCAATATTAATAACAACAGGCACTTTACCATTTATCTTTTCAATAGCAAATTTTACGAGGGTTTCTTTTTCCTCGGTGCTTAGTACACTTGCTTCGCCAAGCGTGCCGCCCAGCACAACACCATTAACACCAGCATCTAATTGTGCATTTAAATTCTTCTCAAAAAGTGGCAAATCAAGTTTATCATCTACAGTAAATTTTGTGGTAAGGGCAGGAAAAACGCCGGTCCAGTTGATTGACATAAAAAATATTTTCTGCAAACTACAAAAGCTATTCTTCACTACCAAAGTAAAAGGATTTTGGCTCGGGTTATATTATTTTGATTTATTGACATTATAACATGTACAGCAACTGAATTGTCAGCATAGTGCCATAATGCTTAATTGGCATAAGAAACCAGTGGAGAAATTGTTTCATTAAATGTTAAAGTTTTAGGTAAAAAAAACAGTCTTGATGAATAATTGAAGCAGTCAAGCCATATTTTTTCTCATCATAACTTTATTTTAACTTCAAAAACTTTTACACAGATTTCTTTCACTTAATTTTCACATCTTCTACATAAATTAAAGCATAGTTTTTGCGTAAATAGTTTTGTAGCATAAGCTATAAACAAAAGAAAAAGGAAAAATATTATGAAAATTAAATCAGTGAATTGGGTTGCAGCAGGTGTCGTAGCAGCGGCATTGTTTGTTACCGGTTGTGCCGGTACTGCCCACATAGAAAAAGACAAATCTGCCGATTTTACCAAGTATAAAACTTATGCCTGGGCAGAAAAACCTGAAAACAAGGAGACTAAAAAAGCAATGAAGAACGGGCTTACAGAAACAAACATCCGTAATTCGGTAAATACACAACTTCAAAAAATCGGCTGGAAGGAAGTAAATGCAAACCCGGATATTATGGTAAATTACGAGTTGCTGGTTGAAAGAACGGAGAAGGAACAAAAAGATGCCGTGTATTCTCAATCCTATACCCGTAGCTATTACAACCGCTACACAGGTAAAGTAAATACTTTTTATTACCCGGGGCAGTTTGTTGGTTACGATAGTTATTCAACCACGGTTAAAGAAGGAACGGTAACCATAACCATGATAGATAACAGGACCGATA
>JBKJLT010000080.1:0-9079 GCA_046596765.1 Ferruginibacter sp.
AAAGTGCATACCTGGCTTGGTGGAAGATTGAAATTAGAAATTTCGCCTGCCACCAATGAAGAAACTGTAGTAAGCCGTGAGCGGGTGAATGGGTTTAAAGAGTGGTTGGGGCAATAATCATCAATTAGATTCTTAATCTGCAATTTTTGCACTGCCATCAATTTTTAATTTATTCTTTAATTCTGCTCTTGGGCTATACTAAAGCTCTACTTTTGAAAATATGATTTCAATTGAGCTTAAAAAATTATCAGCCTGTAGTTCTTTATTTTTAAAGTTGATGGCTGCTTTTATATTTGGCTTTATCTCCTGCAAAGAAAAAAAAGAATCCAGGCAGATTGAACGCTCGTTTTATTACTGGAAATCTGTTTTAAATATTTCCAGTTTTGAAAAACAAAAACTTGAGTCTCTAAAAGTAAAAACTATCTACCTTAAATTTTTTGATGTGGATTGGGATGAAGAAACCCGGAAACCAAAGCCTGTAGCAAAACTGCAAGCTTTAAGGTACAAGCTGCAAGGGGGCATAAAAATTATTCCGGTTGTTTTTATTACCAATGAGTGTATTCAAAAAATTGATTCGTCGCAAATTGCTGAATTAGCAAAAAATATTTATAATTTGATTTCAGAGATTAAACAGTCAAATAACTTTGATTCCATTTCTGAAATACAAATTGATTGCGATTGGACGCAAGCCAGCAAAGAAAAATACTTCCAGCTTCTGAAAAACACAAAACTCCAAACTCCAAACACAAAACTGACCTGTACTATTCGTCTGCACCAGATTAAATTTCTCTCTAAAACCGGTGTGCCGCCTGTTGACCGTGGTTTGCTGATGTGTTATAATATGGGCAATTTAAAAGACCCGGCAACCAAAAATTCGATTTTAGAACCCGCAGAATTAAAAAAGTATATAGGTAATCTTTCTACCTATCCATTGCCGCTTGATGTTGCTTTCCCTTTGTTCAACTGGAAAGTTTTATACCGCAATAATATGTACAGCGGTTTGATACAAGGCTTGCCGGATAATGCTCTCAGCAGTTCTTTCTGTAGCAAAACCGGTAACCGCTACCTTGTTTTAAAAGACACTTTGCTGCAGGGTTATGATTTACGCAAAGGCGATATGATACGGGATGAACAAAGCAATATTAAAGAAGTGTTGGCCGCTGCTGATGAAATTAGTAAGCACCTAAAAAATACCCCCTTGCGGGTATCACTCTACCATCTGGATTCTGTAATTTTAAATAAATATGCCACACATGAACTGGAAAGTATTTATAGCAGCCTGCATTAGCACGGTCATTGTTTCGTTTCCCCAAAACATAATCGGTTGCGGCCCCGAGGCTGATCCATTTGATTATTACACTTCCTTTTTTCACCAGAACCTGCCTGATGCAAAGGGATACAGGCCATTTTACTATGTGGGCTACCAGGCTTTTTACGATGCAACAGAACCAATAGAAGTAACAGATGTATTGGCAGATGAATGGGCTGCTTATTGTGGATCGCCGGTTAAAAAAGCTGATGCAAAAAAATTAGTGAACAAGTTTGCCTGGAAAGACCTGAACAACCTGTATTACAATCTTGAAAAAAATCAGCCTTTAAAAATACCCGACTCGGTAAAGCTGAACAGCATGACGGCTTATTTCATGCAGAGCAAAGACCTGGAAGCACTCGGTTATATCATGTATGCAAAGCAAGTGGAGCCGTACATGTTGGGTGGCGATGGTGATTGGGAGGGAATACAAAGAGACAGTTTGAAAATGGGCAAGCTGATAAAAAACGGTCAGCAATTATATACGGTAGCCAAAAAAGATTTCTTAAAACTGAAATACAGTTACCAGGTTTTACGCCTGGCACATTACAGCAGCCGCTATACCGATGTAATTAATTGGTACGATGAATATGCCGCTAAAACTACAATTAGCAGTGTATTACAACCACTATGCCTTGCATTGAAGGCTGGCGCCTTGTTTCGCAGTGGGCAACAAAAAGAAGCGGCTTATCTTTTCAGTAAAGTATTTGCAGCCAGTACGGCAAAGCGTGTTTCTAATTTCCTGGGTTTTAACTGGAGTGTTGATTCAAAGGCTGATAAAAAAGATTACCTGGCCCTATGTAAAAACGATACCGAAAAAGCAGCCATGCTCTCACTGTTTGCATTGAGCAGCAGTGGCGACAACCTGGCCGATATGAAAGAGATATTGAAGTTGAACCCATCAAGCGAAGAACTGGAAGTTTTGGTAGTACGGGAGATAAATAAACTGGAAGAAAAATACCTGACATCTTCCATGGCTGAAGTGCCAGGTGGCAAAGCATTTTATTTTACCTGGGAAGATGAAAGCCGCGACAGCATAATGAGAGCAAGTGAAAAAGAAGTAACGGCTCTGGCATCTTTTTTAGATAATGCTGCACAAATAAAACCGGTAACCAATGCCGGACTGTTTGAAACTGCTGCAGCTTACGCAGCTTACATGAGACGTGATTATGCAAATGCAAAAAAGTATTTAGCTGCTGCACAAAAAATGCAGCTTACCGAAAAAGTAAAAAATCAATGGGCGCTTACAAACCTGTTGGTTACGATAAATGAAAAAGAAAAAATTGATGCGGCTTTTGAAGAACAACTTTTGCCTTCTTTACAATGGCTGGAAGAAAGAGTAAGATCAGAAAAAGCTGTAACCGTTGATTACTGGCAGGTGCAGCAGTGGCGCAGCATTTACCGCAATATGCTAAGTGAAGTACTGGCAAAACGGTATCACGAGCAGGGCGACCTTACAAAAGAAACTTTATGCATTGGCAATGCCGACTGGATGATGAAAGGCAAGCAGGATTATTATGGATCGCTGAATGGCGTTGAATATTTAAGAAACAAACTGATGAGCAAAGATGTTGAAAGCCTGTATGCGCTTATAGATAAAAAACAACCCAGCAAATTTGAAACGTACTTGCTCAGCAAAAACTCAGTTACCAAAAAAGAAGTAGTTGATTTTGCCGGAACTTCTTATTTACGTGAATACGATTATGCCAAAGCCATTGACTGGTTTAAGAAATCGGCTGATAAAAAAGCGATCAATAAAAATCCTTTTGCCGATTTGCTTTATGACCGTGAAGAGCAGTTAGCTGCTGAAAAGAAATTCAGTACAACCAAACTTGCCTTTGCACAAGAAATGCTGAGGCTGCAACTGGCGGCAAAACAACCTGCTACTGCAGCAAAAAGTTATTACAAACTGGCGCTGGGCATGTATAATATTACCTACTACGGACATACATGGGAAATGGTACAATACTACCGCAGCGGCAGCGATGGATATGCTATTCCAAATGATGCTACTGATTTTCAAAAAGAATATTATGGTGCATTTAAAGCACAGGATTATTTTGAAAAAGCGATGAAAGCCAGTACAGATAAGAACTTTAAAGCCCGTTGTTTATTTATGATGGCAAAATGTACACAGAAGCTGGTACACCAACCGCAATACAATGAATACGCTACCAATTGGGATAAATACGACGAGGCATCTAAAGCCTATTTTCCTCTTTTTAAAAACAATAAATATTTTCCGCAGTTTGTAAAAGAATATGGTAACACGGCTTTTTATAAAGAGGCTTTCAACAGTTGTAGTTATTTGAGGGATTTTGTGAAGAGGAAGTAAAGTACAAGACTTCCGAAGTTTTGAAAACTTCGGAAGTCTAATTAAAATTCAGCAGTAAGTCGTCGTCTCTTTCAGGCATATAGTAAATCTTTTTTCAACCGTTCAAAATATTGGGGTTTAATTCCATCCCTGCTTACAACCTGTATTTTTTTTCCAGGAAAAACTTCCTCCAGTTCATACGCCGTATAGCAAAGGTTACGGTAACTAAGGTTATGTAAGGCTACCATAATATCAATATCGCTTTCTGCTGTTTGCTCGTTACGGGAGTAGCTGCCAAATAATGCCAACTCAGTTAAATTGTATTTCTCTTTCAGCATCGGTTTTACCTCTTTAAGTTTTTGTAATATAATTTCTTTATTGATCTGCATACATGCGGCTTTGTACAAAAATAGTGATTTTAATATCTTATTGGTTATGAAATCAGCCGACAGCGAAGATTATGGGGAACACCGGCGGAGGCGAAGTTTGTCCAGTCCAGCTTGCATCAAACCCTTAATACCAAGAGGCCTTCACCGAATTGAATTATTACCCATTTCCCTTTCGGAAAGAAAATCCACTTCCAAGTTTTGCATGAATACTTCGAGCTTTCCAAACAGAGTATGAGTATAGGGCATTTGAAAGCCAGGGATAAGTTCTAATCTTATATTATCTATCATGACTTTATATTTTACATTATCTAGCCACTCTTTTGAGATAAAAATTAAATTAGGATCAGCTACTTGAAAAATTTCGAGTGAAACAGGGTCGGTCAATTTGAATGATTCTTTAAGATGACTACAATAATTTCCATAATCCATTTTTTTGGGAGGGAAAACGTAATTTGTAAATTGCGAAAAATCATCCTTATTATAAGGATTTGATTTGACTGAGAAGTATTTTATTCCGTCAACTTCTTTTTCAGATGTGACCCATTGTAGCAAAAACTGAGGGAAAATATATTCATGTTTAAATGGAGCGTCTTCATTTGTAACAGTCAAAGAGCAGATAAAAGATAATGGCCATGTAATTAAGAACCAAAATGCTATAAAATCATAATCATATTTACTGCTTGTTTCCTGTCCTGCGTTAAGCTTACAACTTATCTTGATTTGATTGGCAGTCATTGACAAGTTAAGTATGTTCAAATTGAAATTTTCTTGCTGAAAGCGAGAAACCTGTAACTTATTTATAGAAGGTCGATTAAGTTCCTCCCAACAAACATAAATTGAATTGGAAAGATAGAGGCATGGTAGTCCCGGGATGCTGAATCTTTGAGTGCTGGCATACTCTCTTTTTGGAAATGGCAAATGAAACATTCCCCCTTTTGAATAGGGTATATTGTTTCCTACTCTAGCCCTGTAAAGAGGTTTATAAAGTCCAATTGTTCTAACAACTCCGCCCTTATTTTCTGGAAATAAGATAGGTTTTAGAACGTCCATGGCTTTTGTAAAATCAAAATAGGCAGCTGCAACATATCCTGTTTGATAATGACCTAATGAAGACAATATGTTTCGACAAAAAGCATCAATATTATTCGCTTGCTGACTTATTTCTCTAGCCAAGGTTACATCAGAAATACTACTGAGGATTTTTTTGTATTCAGCGAAGTTAGTTTCTAAGCATCTCTTCATTCCTTCTGTACCAACAACCTTGGGTTCGGAAAAAATATCACTTTCAATGGATTCTAAAAAAGTCATAAACTACAATTAGTTATTTTTCTATAAAAAAACAAAAATGCTAATTAGGCTTGCTGCTAACGGAACCGCCTGTTTTAGCCAGCCATTCAATAGTCTTTGTCAAAATAGTTTGCATAATTCGGTCTTCTGAAATTTTGTTCGTTGCTTAAATTGTAAAGATGAAATAATATTTTTGAGATATAATATCCATACTTTCCCTTTGAATCTATCGGGACATATTCATACCAATGTTCGATTTCACCATTTACATTCTTTTTAATAAACTTTTCAATCATTCCTTTTTTATTTATAACAATCATTGAAGGCCATAAAGATTTGTCAATAACTTTAGAAAGCTCAATATTTATTTTATCAATCCAGGATTCTTTAATATTTCCTTTGAATCCAAAAATGCAAGAATATGGTATTGTATTTTTCCAAACTTTGTCTGTTTCATTAAAAAAAGTCTCGCCATAAAATTTTTCCATATTAAAGCAATAGTGATGTTTAGGAATACTGCTTAACTCTTTTATGCACTTTTTTAATTTCGTGAGAGTTAGATTTGACGTTATGCTAAATACTCCAATTACAGTTTCAATAGGATAAATCCCCTTGTCTCCAAATATTTTTAGAGTATTTCGATTTGTCAATACAATGTCGAGTTGAGAAGAGAGATTGCCTATGGTATTTGTTATATTTCCTCCCCGAAATATTTTGTAGTGGTCGTCTAAACAATTAATTAGAAACTCTTTAATGAAGATTTCGCATAATTCTCCTATGTCAGCAGAATTCATTCCTTCTCGTAACGAAGATTGATATCTTACTTCAAGTATTTCTGATAATCCGTTAAACTGATTTTCAAAAAACATTTGCATGTATAGATTTATTGAAAAATAATTTTTTTAAAAAACTCTTCTTCATAATATTTCCAGTTCAATTCGTCACTATTTTTATATTCAAACTTGAAAAGGTATTGGTAATTTTCTCTGTAAATAAAAAAAACGTCTTGTCTATAGTAAACAACGCTGTCAGTTCCCTCAACGCCATATTTAAGAGAAATTTTTACAGTTGGATAGTTACCCAAATAATTATAGCATTTTGAAGAAATTAATGTTATTGGTACTTGCGGAAGAAGGGTATTAATAAGTGATACATAAAAATCCTTTAATTTATTTGCAAAATTATCAGTATCAATTTTTTTAACAAGAGCTCTTTTGAGTAAGGAAGAGTGATTTTTAGCAGGTCCACGTTTTAAACTAATAACGGGAATT
This sequence comes from Ferruginibacter sp., assembly GCA_046596765.1. Classification (GTDB taxonomy): domain Bacteria; phylum Bacteroidota; class Bacteroidia; order Chitinophagales; family Chitinophagaceae; genus Ferruginibacter. The sequence goes on from JBKJLT010000080.1 coordinate 6,571, forward strand.
ACATTGAAGTCATCAAAACTTGAATTTGAAGATGTGTCATTTCCTAATTTACTTAACACATCCGTTGCTAATAAATTAATTAAAGTTGAATTCGGGAGTAATACTACTATACTTGAATCATAATTTTTAAAATAAGTTTTGGCTAAATCTATTTGATATTCCGTTTCAATTTTTTTTATGCCAGATTTGCTCATCATTTCAAGATTTTTTTCAACTAAATACATTTTTGAAATGCTTTGCCCTAATGTGTCAAGAAATACTGGAATTCTTAAAAGTCCAATATTTTTAATTTTAAAGGTTTTAGTTTCTAAACTCTGTCCATGTGAAGAGTAGTAAAAAATGAAGAAAAATTGAATAAAAAGAAATAATTTATATTTCATAACTGCTCATTTAAGTTTACTGCTGCCTGGTTGCCTACTACACATAAATATACACAACTCTTTCCTTATTATCTTCCAACATCGCTTCAATAAAAGCTCAATAAAGCTACACTGTACAAGAGCGCGACGCCACCAAAGATGGACATTGATAAAATGTCGGGACAACAAAAAAACGCCACTCAACCGAGTGGCGTTCTATTTTATGTTCGTGCTTATTCAAAACTTTTTAACTGCAGCCCATGCTGTTACCGCAATTCAAACACTTGTAGCAAGTGCCGCTGCGTACGGTAATGTGTCCGCAGGTGTTGCAGGCTGGTGCATCGCTTTGCATGCTTTTGGCTGCTGCATTTACTGCATCCCCGCCAAATGGACGGGCAGGCATTCCGTTGGTTGCTTTTACATGTGCCATGCGGTGTGCTTTGGCGGGTGCAGGTTGTGTATTGCCGGCTGTTGTACCAATCACCCTCACCTCACTTAACTCTGGTTTGCGGTCGCCAATAGTTGGTGTGTTCTGATCCCATTCTTCGTTACCCGGGTTTTGTAATTCGGGTGCATCAAGTACATGAACCAAATCATTTCTTCCCAGGTATTCATAAGCCAATGAACGGAACATAAAATCAACGATAGAGGTGGCTGATTTAATGTTTGGATGCTCTACCATTCCACAGGGTTCGAAACGTGTGAACACAAACTTTTCAACATATTCTTCCAGTGGAACACCATACTGTAAACCGATTGAAATGGCAATCGCAAAACAGTTGAGCATACTACGCATGGTAGCGCCTTCTTTGGCCATATCTATAAATATTTCACCTAAAGTTCCATCGCTGTATTCGCCGGTGCGTAAGAATAAAGTTTGCCCGTTAATTTTTGCTTTTTGGTTGAAGCCTCTTCGTTTGGCAGGTAATGTCCTCCTTTCAACAATCATTGCCAACTGGCGTTTTAAAGTTGTATCGGCACTGTTTTGTACACGCTTGTTCATTTCATCCAGCAGGTCGTCAATGGTTAGTTTACCCATATCAACCATGGTAGAAATATCGGCGGCCAATGCTGCTGCATTCTCTTCGCTGATGGCTTCGTCTAATTTCTTTTTCTTATCACTCTTGTTGCTTAACGGTTGCGATAATTTAGAACCATCACGATATAAAGCGCAGGCTTTTAATCCAAGCTCCCAGCTTAACCTGTAAGAATCTGCGATCTCGTCCTGCGTTGCTTCGTTTGGCAGGTTGATGGTTTTAGAAATTGCACCGCTTAAGAAAGGTTGTGCTGCACCCATCATGCGTATGTGTCCGTGTGCATGTATGTAACGTTCGCCAATCTGTCCGCATTTATTGGCGCAATCAAAAACAGAAAGATGTTCGTCTTTTAAATAAGGAGCGCCTTCCACCGTCATGGTACCACATATATATATGTTGGCTGCATCAATTTCTTCATCGGTATATCCTAAAGCTTCCAACAGGCTCCATCCAAAATCCTGGTACTGCTCCGGTTTAAATCCAAGTCTTTCGAGGCAGGTTTCGCCCAAAGTATATACGTTGAAAACAAAACCAATTTCGAAAGCTGCACCCATAACACTGTTCAGCTTGTCAATATCTTCCTGCAATAATCCTTTTTCCATCAAAGTTTTTGTGTTGATGAAAGGAGACTTATCTAAAGAAGCATGACCTTTTGCATAGCAAACAATCTCTTCAATTTCTTGTTCGCTGTATTTTAAATTACGCAATGCCTGCGGCACACTCTGGTTAATGATCTTGAAATAACCACCACCACTTAATTTTTTAAATTTCACCAAAGCGAAATCAGGTTCAACACCTGTGGTATCGCAATCCATTACCAAACCGATGGTACCGGTGGGTGCAATAACCGTTGTTTGTGCATTGCGGTAGCCGTACTTCTCTCCCATTTGCACTGCATCATCCCATGCTTTGATTGCAGCTTTCAATAAATAATCAGGACAATATTTTGCATTGATACCCTGTGGCTTTATTTCAATGCCTTCGTATGCATCTGCTGCATCGTAAGCTGCCGCACGGTGGTTACGCATTACACGTAACATGTGGGTTTTATTTTCTTCATACTTTTCAAATGCTCCTAAAAAGCTTGCCAACTCTGCTGAAGTTTTATAAGAT
>JBKJLT010000582.1:0-2516 GCA_046596765.1 Ferruginibacter sp.
ACCTATCGCTTTATGCGAAGCTTGGGAGCAGGGGAAAATAAAGGAAGGGGACCTCGTTTGCCTGGCAGCTTTTGGCAGCGGCTTTACCTGGGCCGGTGCACTAATAAGATGGTAATGATGCTTAGGTAGTTAAAATCCTTTGGCACTATAATTGCCTTTTTTAAAAAAAAATATCGCTTAATTTAATTAATTTTAAAATCTAAAACTTCTCACATCATGAAAAAATTTTTTTTATTCATCTGTTTATTTATTGCCGTTGGCGCTGTTTCCTTTGGCCAGTGCACGGTAGATATTTTTATTAACGGCGTAAAGGCAGGCCAGATAAGTTTAAAAGCCAATCAAACAACCGGCGGCCTTTCCTACAAAAAATCTGTTTATAAAAAAATTGACAAATTAATCATACAAATACAAGGCAAATCGGTTGATGGCGGGTACTTTAGAAAAGTAATGGTAATGGGCGATGGTAATGAAGCTATGCTGGTTGCACCAGAAACCGTTGGTGCCGTAGGGCAATTTTCGCTTACTGATAAAGCGGTTATTAAAAGACTTAAAAGCGGTAAATCTGTTACTTTGTATGTAGAAAAAACACCTGCAAATACAAAAAGCACAGAGGCAGTATCAAAAGTTTACCTGGGTACGCTAACACGGGAAAAATAATTCATGCACCGAAAATTTATTTATTTTATAAACCCCATTTCCGGTACGGGGAGTAAGGGTTTATTGCTTGATATCATCAAAAATAAGACTACCGAAAAAAATATCCCTTTCGAAATTCTGGATACCAATGCAGCGGGTAATTATGCCTGGTTGAAAGAAAAAATTTTTACAGAAAACATAACCGATATTATTGTTTGCGGCGGCGATGGAACTGTAAGCCAGGTTGCCCAAGGCTTACTGGGCGTACCGGTTAACATTGGTATTATACCCATGGGCAGTGGTAACGGGCTTGCCTTTGCGGCAAAAATTCCCAAAAGAATTCATAAAGCATTGGACTGTGTTTTTGCAGGCAAAGCAGTTTTTATCGATAGTTTTTATATCAATAAAAAGTTCAGTTGCATGTTGTGCGGCCTGGGTTTTGACGCACAGGTTGCCCACGATTTTGCAAAGCAGCAAAAACGTGGGCTTTTTACTTATATTACACAATCGGTAAAAAATTTCTTTAGCGCCAGGCACTATAATTTTGAAATAATACTGGATGGTAAATCTATAAACAGCGAAGCTTTTTTTATAAGCATTGCCAACAGCAACCAGTTTGGCAATAATTTTACCATTGCCCCGCAGGCCAGCCTGCACGATGGTTTGCTTGATATTGTGGTGGTTAACAAAATGAGCAAACTTCGCCTGATCTGGACTATTTTAAAACAAATTAGAAATGGGCAGGTTAGAATGTATGAAGACAAGAAATATCATAAAAACGATATTCACTACTTTCAAACAAAAAAAATCACCATAAAAAATCCGGAGCTTGCTCCTTTGCATATTGATGGTGACCCTGCAGAAACCAGCGATGTTTTTGAAATTGAAATAATTGAAAAAGCATTTAAACTGCTCTCTGTTCCTCGGAAGAACGAAAAATACTGTGCCTAGAATTATTTATGATTACTATTCGCTAAGAGAGCGCAGAGAATTATTGGTAATATTAAAAAACAAAATGAAACACTATCCCACAAAATTTTATAACTTCTTTTTTTTTCTTCAAATACCTTTATCATATGATCTGTTTTTATTTTATTTTTTGTAAAATATCGATATAAAAAAAATATCAGACACAAAAAATACAATACTAAAAAATATTTAAAATACGGTATTGAAAACAGTTTAAATCCATAATATTTGTCTATAAGGCCAAAAATTAACATACTCCATACTATTAGTGCAAGTGCTAGTAAATTTACAGTAGCATATATTGGAGCTGTTGCTTTTTGCCTTAAAAAAAAGCTGTAGTAAGAAGAAAATATAGTTTTAAAAATCATCAGTAAATATTTACGTTTCTAAATTTAATTAAAAAATGGATTGCTTTACTTCAATGGTCACCGCTGCCGTATTTGAAATTGAAATAATTGAAAATGCATTTAAACTGCTGATTCCCTGAAGCGCTATTTCAACAGCTTTTTTATAGTATCCAGCGAAGCCTGGTTGTAATTGCTTTTAAAGGCTTCCTTCACCGCAATTTTTTCCCTAGCTGTTAAATGAAAATTAAGTGCCGCTCCTTTTTCTTCGGTTTCGGGTGCATACACAAAGGAGATGCGTTGTAACTGCTCCGCAAAATTTGCCTGCAGGTAATTGTATTGGTCGGTTTCTGAAAAAGCCTGTAGTTTATACCAGTTATGCTGCAACATCGTTCCTGGTTTTATCAAAATATCTGTTATCGAACCGGTTTCAAAAGGTTGTTGCCAGTTATCCTGTTGCCTGTCTCTCACCTGTAGTATAATGATGCGGCTGGTATTTTCTTTCAGCCAGTCTTTAAAATTATCAATGAACCTGAGTGTGGTTTCCTGTCCATAATTATCCCGCAG
>JBKJLT010000028.1:0-5500 GCA_046596765.1 Ferruginibacter sp.
GAAAACATGCGGGTAGCTTTGGTTACTGAGCATGTGCCTGTAAAAGAAGTTGCAAAGTTTATTACAAGAGAAGCCATCGTCAGCAAACTACAGATCGTAAACAACTCGTTAAAAAGAGATTTTAATATTAATAAGCCACGCATTGCCGTACTGGGCCTAAACCCCCATGCCGGCGATGAAGGCCTGATTGGTAAAGAAGAAGAAGAAATAATTAAGCCTGCCTTAAAAGACGCTAAACAAAAAGATATTTTTTGCTTTGGCCCATACCCTGCAGATGCATTTTTTGCCCGTGGCCAGCATGAAAAATTTGATGCCGTACTGGCTATGTATCACGACCAGGGATTAATTCCATTTAAATCTTTAGCCATTGGCGATGGTGTAAATTATACTGCAGGTTTGCAGGGTGTACGCACGTCTCCCGATCATGGTGTGGCGTTTGATATTGCCGGGCAGGGCAAAGCAGATGAATCATCTTTAAGAGCCGCCATTTTTAAATGCATTGATATTATTGATGGGCGCTACGAATATGATACACAACATGAAAACCCATTGAAAAAATTAAGTTCAAAAGTAATTGCGAATGCGGTTGATCAGAGGATCACTGATATACCGGAGTAAGCAGCCATTTTCATGAAGCACCTACTAATAATAACATTTTTATTTTCAACTTGTTTCTGTTTTGCACAGACACAGCAAAATTGTGACGCTGTATATGATTTGACAATTGCATACAGACCAGCAACTATACAACTGTTGACAGACACAAGTTCATTTCCAGCTTCTAATATTAATAACATTGGAAGAATAACTTATAGAGATATTCAACCTGGGCACTATAAAATCTTAATAAGCGGCCCGGGACAAACTTCAGTTGTTAAAGACAGCATATGGGTTGGGCAAGGAGAAAAATTAGTTTTGAATTTCAAAATAAACGGACCTTGTTTGTATGACCATCCTGCCGGCTACATTCCGACATGCCCCAAAAATCATATTGACAGTATTATTCCGATTATCTATGGCCTAGTTGCGACAACAATCGAATGGAGTACAAAAAATAAGAAAGGAGTGAAAGCGAGATATGCTGGCTGTGTTGTGACAGATTGTGACCCACAATTTTATTGCAAAGAACACGACATCGAATTTTAACAAACCGGCTGCTTACATTGGTTTTGCTGCAAGGCTGGCAAGGACGTTGGAGCAATGGGCATGTTTTCGTTATCAACTTCATCTAGCAGGACCAGCAATGAATTCCAGCCCTGCGGCAAGCCTTGAACGTAATGCCTGATCGGCTCAAAAAATAAGCCGAATAATCAAATTATTTGGCTTATCATCAAAACGATTATTTTCAAAATCTAATTAAAAACACTTTCTGCAATTCCCTTGTTAATGATATAACCTTTAATATAAATCTCCATTTTCCCTTTTTGATTTTTCATTTTTTCTTCAGCAGATTTCTTTTTTGTGCCATCATCAAAATCAAAAGTTACGCCCTTGGGCATTTTGTAATCTTTGGTATTAAAGGAGAAGATGATCTTATCGGGTAAGCCATAGGCTATATATTTTCCATAACTCATTTCCAGTTCGTAAGTACCGTTATCACGGGTGGTGGTTTTTGATTTCAGTATCACCTGGTTTACCGCATCAATGTATAAGGTTGACAGCACCACATCTGCATTGTCATCTTCGGGCAGCAGTTTCACCACTTTAACGGTTGTACCGCCAACCTTATCTGTGCCTGCATCCAATACGCTGTATTTACCGCTGCTAAGCACATTACTCATGTTCATATTTACTGCACCCTTGGGTATAAAAGAAATTCCCTTTTCATTTTTAATTTTGAGGCGGTCAGGTTTTTTAAAATATAATTTAACCGTAGCAACAGGTACTTTTAAAAAACTTACATTGGTTTTCATTTTGCCATTTGCCTCGTAATCATTTACCAGGTTTATTTTTTCTCTAACTTTCTGCACCAGCATATTTACATCCTGGGCTTTTGTAAAAAGAGAAATTTGAAAAAGAAAAAGAACAAGGAAAAGGCGTTTCATAGTACGGTTTTATGATAAAATATCTTTTTTTCTAAAAATAAAAACAGATGCAGAAACCAGGCCCACAATATATACCAGCAAGGCTGCAATACTTTTTAAAATACCCGGCAGGTATTGTATAGATCCTTTAATGGTTTCGCCATCATCAGTGGAGCCAATGTAAAAAAATCCCTTCCAGCCCAACATATACGTGGTAAACAGGTATGGCTTTATATATTTTTGGTAAATGGGTATTTCCATTTCGCTGATCAATGTACATACTGTGATAATGCCTACCGTAGCCACTATGGGCCCAATGGAATTTTCTGATAAAACAGATAACAACAGCGAAATGGCCGCTACCACCATCATGGCAATAAAGGCAAAACCAAAAGCACAGAAGTAACGCCATAAAACATCATTTGCTTCTATCAGTTGTAAGCCATTTGCTTTTGCAACCACCAGGTCGTTCTGTCCAAATACTGCAATACTCACCACCAAAGAAATTATGGCGATCCACAACAGCAATGCAAAAACATACACGGCAGTGGCAAAATATTTAGCCAGTATTATTTGTGTACGGCTCACGGGTTTGGCGGCCAGCAATCTTAATGTACCCATGCTTGCTTCTCCCGAAACCACATCGCCGGCAACTAATGCAACCAAAATTGGTACATGCACCAGCAACAGGTTTAAAACAAAAAAACCAACGGCGTAACCGTTAACCAGTTTGCTATAATCAATATTCATGGTCTCATCTAAAGAGCCCAGCATAAATTTCATCCAGTCTTTACCATTTACCAGTAAGCCAAGCTGAATTAAAAAGATAAATGCAGCTATAATGGCAAAAGCCAGGTAAGTTCTGGGTTTCTTAAATATTTTAAACAGTTCAATTTGCAATAGATTCCACATGGCCGGCCTTGGTTGTAAGTGAAAGAAAATAATCTTCTAATGAGTGCATTGGATGTACTGAAAGAACGGGCACCTGCAGTGATACCATTTCTGCAATCAACACCGGCACATCTTCTTTGTTCATTTTAAGTTGCAGGTGATCTTTATTATCATGTAATAAAGCCGCCCACTTTGTCTGTAGTAATTTTTGTCTTGCGTCCACATCATTCGTTGTTTCAATCTGTACAAGCGATTTTGATGGATCAAGCAATTCGGCAACATTACCTTCCACAATTTTTTTCCCTTTGTGAATAATGATCATCCTGTTTGCAACCAATTCTATTTCGCTTAAAAGGTGGGATGATACAACAATTGTTTTTCCCATCTCCCGGCTTAAATGTAAAATCAGGTTTCGCATATCAGCTATCCCTTGCGGATCAAGTCCGTTGGTGGGTTCATCTAAAATTATCAACCGGGGATTATGTACCAGTGCTACTGCAATACCCAATCTTTGTTTCATACCCTGACTAAAAGTTTTTACTTTGCTACTGGCTCTTTCATCAAGTCCAACCATTTTTAATTGTTCCATCAGCACTGTTCTGTTTGGCTTCATGCCGCTCAGCTTCGCAAAAATGGCCAGATTATCGTAGGCTGATAAATATTTATACAAATCGGGCTTTTCAATTACGGCACCAACCTGTTTTAAAATTTCGTGTCGATGTGTAGAAAGGTCTTTGCCGAAAATGCTGATACTGCCTGCTGAAGGCTTTATCAGCGTAAGCAACATACGTATGCTGGTTGATTTACCGGCACCATTTTGACCTAGAAAGCCGTATACATCTCCTTCTTCAACTGTGAAGGAAAGATCATTTACCGCATGGATACCTTTAAAGTGCTTGGAAAGGTTGTTAACTTTTATAATTGATGACATGTACCGATATATTACCAAAGGTAAAACGGATAAGTATGTAAAAAGTTTAAAATTACTTTTTTGGGATAAAATTAATTTGCACCGGGATTCATATAAGATTGCAGTGCATTAACATAGGCTTCAAATGATTCAATACCCTTTTTAGTAATCTTACAAATGGTTTGCGGATAATTATTGCTGAATTGCTTGGTTACTTCTATATAACCGGCTTCTTTTAATTTATTAATCTGCACACTGAGGTTGCCGGCAGTTGAATTTGTTTTTTCTTTTAAAAAAGTAAACTCAGCCTCACGCACACTAATAAGCAGGCTTACCACGGCAAGCCTGAGTTGAGAGTGTAATATGGGATCGAGTTCTTTAAATTCCATGCTGCGTACTTCTTATTATTTACTGTCTTTATTTACTTTTTTATATTGTTGCCATAATAAAAATCCTGGAATAATGTAACCGATCAGGACTGCAGCTGCCATAATCAGCATATCATACTTAAAATCTTTGTTTACAAACATGGCAATTGCACCGGCCCAGTTTACGGCAGCACCAATCATTAACGACCTTGATTTTATTGCACCGCCTTTAAGCAGCATCTGAAAAGCAAAAATCATCAGAAAAAAACCAAAGCCTGCATTGGCACTTACTGCAAAATTTATAGAAAAAATAATGGTGAAAAGGCAGATGGTAAATCCAATATCAACCAGTCGAAGCAAATCATCTACGTAAGTTCTTACTTTTTGTTTCTTTGGCTTAAAAAATTCGTAGCTCAACATTACAATGGTAAAAATTCCAAACGCATTCCAGGCTAAAAAAATGTTATCCTTATTGGTGTAAATAAAAAAATAAGTTAAAAGAGAGGCCACAAATATCATGGTACCCCAAAGCAGCCAGCCCAGGCCATTATCAGTAATATTACTTTTTGCCTGGTTAATCATTTGCTGAATGATCTCCAGGCTTTTTTCTTTTGAAAGTTGCTGATCGTTTGGCATATCAATGTTGATTTTTAAATCTTTTTCTTAATAGGTAGCCTGGAATTATCCAGGCAATTAGTACCGCCGCTGCAATAAAAAGCAGGTAATAAATCTGGCCAACGTAGGTAGATACAATTGCCAGCACCCAGCAGACTATACCACCCAGTTTTAGTGGCGTAAACCGCATAACGAATCCCGATAAAAATGTTGGTATGCCATAAAACAACAGCACCAGTGAGTTCATGTACATCCACAAATTAAATCGCCCTACAACAATGGCAAGTACAAACATGCATATTCCAAAGCAAATCCAGATGGCATCAATGATACCATCACTATACGTTTTTACCTTCGCTTTTCTTTTTGCCTTTACCAGATAAATAATTTGAAAAATCACCACTGCCCAGGTAATCATCCAAACCCATTCAGGGTGTTTAAACAGGTTTAGTTTAAGTGCAGCAAAATGAAAAAGTGCACACACTAATATTACCCAGCCCCACAATAAGTACAAAAAACCATTTTCAGTAAAACGGTTTTTTGCCTGGTTAATCATGTTGTCGATTAACAGCAGACTGTCTTTGGGTGAAAAGTTTTCTGGTTGCATATGCAATGTTTTTGGGTTATTGTTTTTTGTTTTGGATTATCTAAACCGATAACCCAAAACAAAAATTGTTATTTACATTCACTTA
>JBKJLT010000221.1:0-4096 GCA_046596765.1 Ferruginibacter sp.
GTAAGTGAGAAACTAAAATTATAGATACAACCCAATGCATCTCTGATTAAAAAATTATGTGTGGCGGCTGCAAGCCCGTTAAAAGTTGGGCTGCTTTGGTAAGTGCCGCCGCCATTAATGGAGTACTCATAAGGAGCAACACCACCTGTGGGAGTTAATATAATGCTACCGGTATTATTTCCATTGCAGGAAAGATTGGTTAAAGCCGCAGTGGCTGTTATAGCTGTATTTGTTGTAAGTGTTACAGCGTTTGTGCCGGTACAGCCATTGGCATCGGTAAATGCAATGCTGTAACTGCCGGCTGGTAAACCTGTAAAAGTATTGCTTGCCTGAGCAGGGCCGCCATTCAGCGAATAGGTATATGGCGCTGTGCCGCTCGTTGGATTTATGGTGATTGTCCCATCATTTACATTAGCACATGGTGGGTTATTTGAAACAATAGAAGAAGTAAGACTGGAACCCATTGCCACGGTAATTGAAAAGGTACCAGTGCAACCAAAATTATCTGTTACGGAAACAGTATGTGTTCCTGCTGCAACATTGGTAAACACATTACTTCCCTGTGGTGGCCCACCATCCAAACGGTATTGGTACGCAGGAGTACCACTTGTGGGTGTTACTGTAATGGTACCATCATTTACAGTAGGACAGGTAGTAGGTGTAGAAGCAATATTTGCTGTTATAGCTGTATTGCCTGCTGCTACGTTAAAATTAAAAGTTCCTATGCATCCATTAACCGCATCTCTTAAAGTAATGGTATGGGCGCCTGCAGCTACGTTGGTGAATACATTGCCGGCTTGTGAAGGACCCCCATCTAAGGAGTAGCTGTAAGGTGCTGTACCATTGATTGGATTTACGGTAATGGTTCCGTCTGTTGCAAGCGGGCAACTGGTTGGGGTAGTAGTGATGGTTGCAGTTAATGAAGTACTTCCGGCAGCTACATTTACATTAACCGATCCTGCACAACTCATAGCATCGGTAAATGTTACGGTATGTGGGCCGGCTGCAACATTGGTAAATGTATTGCTTGCCTGTGGCGGTCCGCCATCTAAAGAATACATATATGGGGCTGTACCGCTTGTAGGGTTAATTGTTACTGTACCGTTTGTTGAAAGCGGGCAGGTGGTTGCTGTTGTTGTAAATGTTGCAGTTATTGTAGTAGTGGTGTTAATTGTAAAATTCAGCGTCGTATCGCAGCTATTAACATCAGAAACCACAACTATATATGCGCCTGCGGCCAGGTTATTAAATGTATAGGCCCCCGGCACTGTTACAGGTGCTCCTCCATTTAAAGTATAGGTATAAGGACTGGTACCAGCTGTTGGAGTAACTGTTATAGAACCTGTACTTGCTCCGCAGGTTGTGTTAACTGTGGATGTATTTACAGGTAAAGAAGTTATCCTGTTAAAAGTAACTGTATCGGAACTTACAAGCGGTGATGCTGTGCAGGAATTAAAAGTTGTGCGGATCACATATTGTGTAGAGGGAACATTTGGCGGGCAGATATTGGGAAAAGTTATATCTAAAATTCCTGCCGTAGTGGTTGCCGTATCTGCATTGGCAATAAAAGTACCGCTCAATGTATATAACTGTGCACTTACAAAATTTGAAGTACCACCGTTGGGTGTAAAGCGATAGCCGGTATTGGATTCACTCCATTGCGTACAGTTTTTACCGGGCGCCGCTTTCCATTTGGTACGGGTCTCATCCTGTATGCCTAAAATGGCGAGGCCGGCACCGTTGCCTGAAGGCCAGGTAGTGCATAAAGGTTTGTTCTTTAAAAAAACTTCTATCAAACCGGTGCTTTCATGAAGCACCATTTGTGATGTTTGAATTAAATTAGTGCAACTAAAGAGTCGTATGTCCACAAAACTAACAACAAATTTTCTGCAGGGAGCTGTTCCAAAAACGTTGTATTCAATCCTCCTGGTGGCTAGTGGAGTTTGACTTGGGTCAATGTCCTGGTAGGCCGCCATAATAGCAGTACGGGGATAATAGGTTGTTGCAATCCCCCCCGGGCCGGCACCACCATTATAAGGGAGCGGTTGAGCAACTCCACCAACTGTAAGTGTATAAGCGTTGTTTGCATTTGCACATATCGCTTCAAAAGTTGCAATACTGTTCGATCCTACTATGATATTATTATAAGTCATATTGTAGAAACAGAAAGGAAAAGCCATTGGTATTGAACCTGAAAATCTATCATCTATATAAATGGATGGGATAGTATCGCCTGTGGTACTGTTATAGGGAGTGTAAGCTGTGGTATTTACAATATAATCCGTAGTAGATTTTAAGTGAGGCACCTGGTAAGTAAACGGAGTGCAGGCCTGGCCGCAAGCCAGGTTAACCACTGAGCCATTTATAGTTGTTGGTATACAGGATTGTGTTTTAGCATGATAAAAGAAAAAAAGAAAAACAACAGCTAATAGTAAATTTTTTTTCATGCCAGAGTACAATTGAAAATTATGGATGCTGAAGATAAATAATTTCTCCTAAACAGAACACATATTAAAATTTCCACCGCACAAAAGCCTCCATGGCAGCGTATTGTGTTAAACCAAGCTGGGCATAAAGTTTAGCGGTGTTTGCATTGCGTTCTTCGGCACGTTGCCAAAATTCCCGGTCATCGCTTCCCTGAAAAGGTACACTGTCTTTTTGCGACTGGTGTATGAAAATACCATGACGTTTTTTTACAACCTGGTCGGGACTCATTGGTATGGCCATTTCAATTTCTGTTATGTCCCATTCCTGCCAGGCACCTTTGTAAAGCCAGAGCCAGCAATCGTTTATCCAGTGAGTGGTGGGTGGTGAATCGTGAGTGGTGAGTGGTGAGTTGAGAGTGGCCCTAATTCGTTTTAAAGCTTCCATTACCACATCAAAACAAACCTTGTGTGTGCCATGCGGATCGGCAAAATCGCCGGCGCAGTAAATTTGTTGTGGTTTTATTTTATTCAAGAGCTCAATTGTTAGTTGCACATCTGCTTCACCCATCGGATTTTTTTCGATAGTACCGGTTTCGTAAAATGGCAGGTTCATAAAATGGATCTGCTCATCCTTCAACCCAACATATTTACAGGTAGCTTTGGCTTCGCATCTTCTTATTAGGCCTTTAATGGCTCTGATTGCATCGGAGTCTTTCTCACTTGTCTTTTTCACTTTTAAAAAAGCAGTTGCTTCATCTAAAATATTTTTGCTTTTAGTTTCATCAATATCAAACATGTTTTCAAAACCCACCGCAAAGTCAATAAAGCGGGTTACAAATTCATCGGTAACTGCAATATTGCCGCTGGTTTGGTAAGCCACGTGTACATCATGCCCCTGGTCGTGCAGGCGCATAAAAGTGCCGCCCATGCTGATGATATCGTCATCGGGGTGAGGGGAGAAGAGCACTACTTTTTTAGGAAATGGTTCATTGCGTTCCGGATGATTGGTGCGGTATTCAGCAGGTTTGCCACCCGGCCATCCTGTTATACTGTCTCTTAATAAATAATAAACCTGCAGGTTAATTTCGTAGGCATCGCTTTTTTCAACCAGCAGATCATTGAGGCCGTTATCATTATAATCAATATTGGTTAAACTTAAAACAGGCTTGTTTAGTTTTAATGCAAGGTTTACCACCGCACGTTTTATCATGGTACTGGTCCACTCACATTCGCCGGTTAGCCAGGGGCTTTTAAAACGGGTTAATTCGCTGGCGCAGGTTTCGTCAATTACAAAAATGCAATCATCATGATTTTGCAAAAGTGAAGCAGGTAAATCTTCGGTATCAATATTTTCAACAGCTTTTTTAATTACCGGAGCCTTTGTCTGGCCCCAGGCCATTAAAATTATTTTTTTAGATTTTAAGATAGTGTTGATGCCCATGGTGATTGCCATGCGTGGCACCTGCGTCATATTACCAAATTCGTAAGCATTGGCAATGCGGGTGCTGTTATCAAGGCTGATTAACCTTGTTTTGGAGTTGTTACTGCTGCCGGGTTCATTAAACCCGATGTGTCCATTTACGCCAATACCCAGAATCTGCATGTCTAATCCTCCGGCATCTTCAATTTGCTTTTCATAACTAAGGCAATGCTCTTTCACTTTGTCTTTT
>JBKJLT010000295.1:0-3572 GCA_046596765.1 Ferruginibacter sp.
TTCGTGGCCTAATAATTCCAGTTCTTTTTCTAATTGTTTCACTCTTTCAAAAGCCCCCATCGCTACTTCCAGAATAGAATCTTCGGTATCAAAACCCAGCAGATCCTGGTGTAAAAAACCAATGGTGGTTTCACGTCCTTTTTCTACAGTGCCTTTTGCGGGACTATATTGGCCTGTTAATACTTTCAGTAAAGTAGATTTTCCGGTTCCATTATAGCCAATCAGTCCAATACGTTCATTGGGTTGTATATGCCAGGTTGCATCTTCCACAATGGTACGGGCACCAAATTCAAACGTTACATTTTGTAATCCTAAAAGCATAAAAAAAATTCGAAGCGGTTTATAAAGCGGCAAAAATAACGAATATCGAACCTTAAAGCCCAATTCATGTATTAATCTCTAAAATTATTGGGTTTACAACGTTAATATCTTTAATGAGTAGTTAGCTTTGCAGAAAATCAAAGCAAATGAAAAAAGTACTTTTAGTTTTATTGGTTCTCATACTGGGAATTGCAGGATATTACTGGTATATGTTCAGCAAAGGTGGTGGTGGTAACAGCGGTGCCAAACAAGAAGCGCTTATTTTAAAAAAGCATTCAGATACATTTAACATGTCGGTAAGTGCAGCGATGAATGCTTATTTTGAAATTTCTGCCGCTTTTGTAGATGCAGATGCAACCAAAGCAAAATTGGCCGCAACAAAATTCGTACAGTTACTTGATGCTATTCCCCTGGATGAATTAAAAAAAGATACTACCAATATTTACGACGTGGCGATGGGAACTTTTGACGGAATTAAAAGTAATGCTGCAGATATATTGGTTCAGACAGACCTAC
The DNA here is from genome assembly GCA_046596765.1 of Ferruginibacter sp. Lineage (GTDB taxonomy): Bacteria > Bacteroidota > Bacteroidia > Chitinophagales > Chitinophagaceae > Ferruginibacter. The sequence goes on from JBKJLT010000295.1 coordinate 838, forward strand.
AGGAAATGCGCAAGGATTTCAGCATGGTATCAGAAAACCTGTATCCGTTTTTTAAAATTATTAATTACGAAGGCGATAAAATGTACTGGCAAAATTGCCCGATGGCTTTTGGTGATGATAAAGAAGCCAACTGGGTAAGCAACACGCCGGAAGTGATTAATCCATACCTGGGCAAAAACCATCCTGAATTTAAAGCTACCATGCTGCATTGCGGAATGATAAAAGATACAATCAAAGCAAAGTAACAACTCATCAGGTACGGTTAACAGGAATTAAGTTTATGCACTATGAAAATATGTTTTTTTGTTTTTCTTTTTATACTTGGTTCTTTAACTGTATCTGCACAAAATAAATATACCATCAGCGGATACATTAAAGATTCACTGAATGGAGAAACCTTAATTGGTGCAACCATTGCTGTACAGGGGCAAACAAAAGGCATCAGCAGTAACCTGTATGGCTTTTATTCAATTACACTCGATGAAGGAAAATATATACTGATCTGCACTTTTGTTGGCTATCGCATAAAAGCTGTTTCAATTGATTTGCGTTCTGATACAAAAATTAATTTTGAGGTTTTACCAAAAGCATATTTAGCTCAGGAAGTAGTGGTATCTTCTAAAAAAAGAGATGCCAATGTTAAGAATGCTCAGATGGGAAAATTTACATTGCCCATTGAACAGATAAAATCTATCCCGGCATTTCTGGGCGAAGTTGATCTGCTTAAAACCATTCAGTTTTTACCAGGGGTACGCAACGCAGGCGAAGGCAGCGCAGGCATATATGTACGTGGCGGCGGGCCCGATCAAAATTTAATATTGCTGGACGATGCACCTGTTTATAACACCGGCCATCTTTTTGGATTTTTTTCCATCTTTAATTCTGATGCCATAAAAAATGTAACGCTTATAAAAGGCGGTATGCCGGCACAATACGGCGGAAGATTATCGAGTGTGCTGGATGTTTCGATGAAAGAAGGTAACAATCAAAAATTTCAGGTAGATGCTGGCATCGGCGTAATCGCATCACGGTTGTCTGTTCAGGGGCCAATCAAAAAAAATAAGTCCTCTTTTATAATTTCGGGTCGGCGTACTTATGTTGATGCGCTGGCAAAACCATTTATAAAACCGGGCAGCCAGTTTAAAGGCAGCGGTTATTATTTTTATGATTTGAATGCAAAGATGAACTATATATTTTCTGATAAGGACAGGCTTTACCTTAGTGGTTATTTTGGGCGTGATGTTTTTGATTATGTGAATAGCAAGCAGAGTTTGAAATTCAATATTCCCTGGGGCAACAGCACCGGAACGCTACGCTGGAACCATGTTTTTAATAATAAACTGTTTGGCAACACTACTGCCGTTTATAACGACTATAACTTTTCTTTTAATGCAGTGCAAAATGATTTTCAATTAAAACTGGCATCGGGTATAAGAGATTTAAGCTTAAAACAGGATTTTGATCTGTATCCTTATACCGGGCACAAACTAAAGTTCGGCGGCATTTACACTTATCATAGATTCACCCCTTCGGTGATAAGCGGCAAACAGGATTCCACCGTATTTAACCCTAACAACGCCCAAATAAAATACGCCCACGAAGCGGCCGCTTATGTACAGGATGACTGGGAAATAAATGAAAAAATAAAAGTTCATCTAGGGTTAAGATATAGCTTTTTTCAGCAGACAGGGCCTTATAAAATTTACCAGACAGATGCTAATGGAAACCGCACCGACAGTACGGTTTTTGGAAGAGGCAAGGCTGTAAAAAATTATGGCGGCCTTGAGCCACGCTTTACCATCAGGTATGCATTGAATGATGAAACTTCTATAAAAGGATCTGTAACAAGAAACCTGCAGTACATACATCTTGTGAGTAATGCGGGCACCACATTACCCACAGATATATGGGTGCCCAGTACTTATAAAGTAAAACCACAAATTAGCTGGCTATATGCTGCAGGCCTGTTTAAAAATTTTAAGGATAACACGTATGAAACATCCGTAGAGTTGTATTATAAACAAATGCAGAATCAGATTGAATATGAAGACGGCTACGTACCCAGCAGCCTGGATGATACTGAAAATCATTTTGCTTTTGGTAAAGGGTGGAGCTATGGTGCCGAGTTTTTTGTTAATAAAACCAAGGGCCGTTTAACAGGCTGGGTTGGTTACACCTTAAGCTGGACCTGGCGTAAATTCGCTACATTGAACGAGGGCAAAAAATACCCGGCAAAGTACGACCGCAGAAATGATATGAGTGTAGTTGCGATTTATGAGCTCAACAAAAAATGGAAATTATCTGCATCATTTGTTTTTGGTACGGGCAATGCGGTAACATTGCCGCAGCGTTTTTATATTGTTGGCGGTATACTTACGCAGCAGTACAGCCGCATTAACGAATATCGTTTACCCTCTTATCACCGGCTCGATTTTGCAGCCATCATGACCCCGAAGAAGAACTTAAAACGTAAATGGAAGAGTGAGTGGGTGTTCAGCGTTTACAATTTATACAACCGTAAAAATCCGTACTTCGTTTATTTTGATCAGACCGGAAGCCCCTTTAACGGTACACTGGAGATACAGGCCAAACAGGTTTCTTTATTTCCGGTTATACCGGCAATTACATGGAATGTAAAATTCTAAAATTTCATAGAAGCAAATATTTTTTTCTCAGCTTCGCTGAGAAGGGGGATCTGCCACTGAGGCACAGAAGCACGGAAAAATACAAATTGA
>JBKJLT010000134.1:0-6651 GCA_046596765.1 Ferruginibacter sp.
AGGAGGTGCAGGTACTAAAAACTTAGTTACCAACCCTTACCCATCACCTATAGACTGGAGCCTTGTTCAGCCAGCCGGTACCGGCATTACCGCATCGTACACTTACTGGGATGCAAATATTGGAACCAGAGGCGGTTTTGCAACTGTAACTACCGGCGGTGTATCTACCCCTGCTACTTCGGCCACCCAGTTCATACAATCGGGCCAGGCGTTTTTTGTAGAAGCAAGCGGAGCTGCTGCACCAACGGTTAGCATACAGGAAGCCCACAAAGCGGCAGGTAATAACAATGGAGTATTCCTGGTGCCACCACCACCGGTAGAGTCTTTCAGAACAGAACTTTACTTTACCGAACCCAATGGTTACCGCCGCGTTGCCGATGGTGCAATTGCTGTGTACAATAACAGTTACAGCGCAGCAGTAGATGCAAATGATGCCACAGAGATAAACAACTGGGATGAGAACATTGCCATAAACAGGGATAACAAACACCTTGCCATTGAAAGCAGGCCTGTGATTGCCAAAAGTGATGACCTGCCTATTTTTATGAACAACATGAAAAAGCAGGCTTACGAATTTGAGTTTACACCCCTGGTGTTTAGCAATACCAATCTTAAAGCCGAGTTGATTGACAATTACCTGAATACAAGAACCCTGCTGAGTGTTACACAACCAACGGTAGTATCGTTTACTGTTAACGACGATGCGGCATCAAAAGCAACCGATCGTTTTAAAGTAGTGTTTGGTGCATTCAGCAACCCGCAAGGTGTAGATGCCATTACCATTAAAGCCACCTATCAAAACAACGGGGTGCAGGTAAACTGGACATCGAAAACAGAAACAGATATGGCAGGTTATGAGGTAGAAAAATCCACTTACGGTACCAGCTTTATAAAACTGAACACAACCACTGCAAGGGGCAACAGCACAACAGCAGTTAATTACGATTGGTTTGATGTGAACCCAAGTGCCGGTACCAGTTTCTACCGCATAAAAGGTACCGACAAAGCCGGTAATGTACGTTACAGCGATGTGGCAAAAGTGTTGGTAGGTGTTGAACCTGGTATTGTGGTTTATCCAAACCCGATGCAGGGCCAAAGCTTTAAAATGGATATGAACAACCTTGCCAAAGGTATGTATGTACTTACTTTGTACAACAATAGCGGGCAGTTGGTTTATACTGAGCAGTTGCAACACGATGGTACGCAGGTTACCACCAAAACCATCACTGTAAAAGCTGAACTAACTCAGGGAGCTTACCAGTTGCAGTTGAGCAATGGCAACGGCTTTAAAACATCACAAATGATAATAAAGAACTGATATCGTTAAACTTTAAAAGTAAACAAATGAAAAAGAAAGAATTATATACAGCGTTTTTTATGTTGATTTGTATGGCATTACCCTTGCTAACGCTTGCCCAGGGCCCGCCCGACCCGAATGATACACCTATAGACGGTGGCTTATCGCTGCTGCTGGCAGCAGGTACAGCTTATGGGGTAAAGAAATACAGGGAGCATAAGAAGAAGCAGAATGAAAATACTGGGCAGGATTTGAAATAGAGACTTTTTTAATATTAAACCTGCCTTACGGCAGGCAGACAAAGGAACAAGGAATGTAGCATGAGGATCGGAGTGTAAACTCCGACATGCAGCATTCCTTGTTCCTTGTTTGTTATTTCCTATTTGTAATTCAAAATTTTATTGCAGGCGAAAGTATTTGAAATTACACCCGCTGTTTATGTAAGTTGGTGCTCCGCGGTGCAGCGAGTGCTGCCTACGAACGTGGTCATGTTATTTCCTATTTGTAATTCAAAATTTTATTGCAGGCGAAGCATTTGAAATTACACCCGCTGTTTATGTAAGTTGCTGCTCCGCGGTACTGCGAGTGCTGCCCACGAACGTGTTCATGAGTAGAGAATTCGCCTGTGAAGAAATTATCAGCCACTTTTAAAGAATGCCGTTAACTTATTTATTTTTATACCGCTTACTTTATTTTCCCTTCTTACTCACAAACTTCATTTCTGCAATCAGGTTTTTAGCTTCGGCATATTTATCAATAATAAACATCACGTAGCGTATGTCAACCATAATGTTCCGGCATATAGATGCATCGTAATTGATATCACTCATCGTTCCTTCCCAAACACGGTCAAAGTTTAATCCAACCAAATTGCCATCAGCATTCAATGCCGGGCTGCCGGAATTACCACCCGTTGTATGATTGGCTGCAATAAAGCAAACCGGCTGGCGGCCATTTACGCCCCATCTGCCAAAATCTTTTTTATTGTACAGGTCAATCATTTTTTTGGGAAGATCAAATTCATAATCGCCCGGTACATATTTTTCCATCACGCCTTCCATATAGGTTTGCAAATCATATTTTACACCGTCACGTGGCTGGTAATTTTTCACATTGCCATAAGTAACACGCAGGGTGCTGTTGGCGTCAGGATAAAAGGCTTTAGTGCTGAAAACATCCATCTGCGCCTTCATATAGATGCGCTGCAGACGGTTGATGTCCGATTGCAATTCATTCAATCTGGGAGATACATTGCTGACGTAAGTTTTTAAAATATCGGTATATAACTGTCCGGCAATATCTGCCTTGATATTTGCAATAGCTTCTTCTGTACTGCCGCTTAATAATTTCTTTATGTTATCCAATGAGCTGAAAGCGGTTTGTTCATAAACATCTTTTGATAAAACTGCATAGGAATTACCCTTTTGTTCCAGCATTGTTTTAAAAGCCCGGGAAACATTTTCAGTTTTCTGATCTTTCACATACATGTCCATCAGGGCTTCAAATAATTTCTGGTCAACACCGGCATTATATTCTTTAAAAGATTCTTCCAGTTTTGCCAGTACTTCGATTTTGCGTTTTGTATAGGTTGCTTCATCTTTCCCCGAAGCCGTAACCAATGAATTCATATCTGCTGCAACACTCCACAATTCAACCCGGGGAATAATCTCATTGTAATAATCACGGGCATATGCAAATGGTTCAATATCGGTATAAGCCTGTTTAAGATTTTTAAGCAGTTCAATATATGCCAGGTTGTATTCGGGCCTGCTTAACACAATCTTTTCAAAATTACTTTCGTAGTCTATTCTCTTTGCAACTGCATTTGTTTTGTTTAATCCCAGCACTTCGCCCTGCCATTTTTTCCAGGCGTTTGATATGGATGCGTATTTAGCTGCATACTGTATTTTTATGCCTTCGTCCTTACGCATAAAACCATCAATTACTCCCAGCGCTTTGGTGCGTATGCCAATCTTTGCCGGATCGCTTACTTTAACGGTTTGCTCAATGGCACTGCTGTGCAGGTATTCATTGGTGCGGCCGGGAAAACCAAATACCATCGTAAAGTCGCCTTCTTTAACACCATCCAGCGAAATGTTTAATGCACGCTTTGGTTTGTAAGGCACATTATCGGCGGCGTAAGCTGCGGGCTTATTATTTTTATCGGCATAAATACGAAACATGGAAAAATCACCGGTATGCCTGGGCCACATCCAGTTATCGGTATCTTTTCCATAATTACCAATTGATGATGGTGGTGCACCAACCAGGCGTACATCTTTGTATGTTTCGGTAATGAATAAATAGTATTTATTGGCTTCAAAAAAAGGGCGGATAAGTATATCCTGGTAGCTTTCTTTTTTTGTTGAAGTTCTTAAAGCAGCAATATTTTTATCAATGGCACTTTGTCTTTCTTTTTCTGTAAGATTATTGGTAACGCCATTTAAAACAACGCTGGTAACATCATTAATGCTGATGATGAAGGTGGCAAACAAGCTGGGGTTTTGCAATTCCTGCCCTTGGTTGTAAGCCCAAAAACCATCCCGTATATAATTGTTTTGTAAAGATGAATGATTTTGTATGGCATCAAAACCACAATGGTGGTTGGTTAACAGCAACCCTTTATCAGAAATTACTTCGGCAGTGCAAAAGCCACCAAAACTAACAATGGCATCTTTTAAACTTCCCTTGCTGATGCTGTAAATATCAGATGCACTGATCTTCATTCCCATTTTCTTCATTTGCTTTTCGTTAAGGGTTTGCAGCAGTTGTGGCAGCCACATGCCTTCTTCGGCAAAAGCGCTTACAAAAAATGAGATACTGATAATTAATAAGAGAAAATATTTTTTCATATCGAAAGTTTAATGCAGCAAATTTAAGTAAATAAAAACTCATGATGAACCTGAGCCATAAAACAGAAACAAAAACTGCAAGTTTGAAACTCATAGATAAATAAAGATAGAAAAGCACGTAAGTATTTGATAATCGAATACCCATACTATGCGCTTCAAAAAGATAGAGTAGTTGTAACTTGCAGCATGCTTAAAAAATACCTCCCATATATATTATTGCTTGCTGCAGCGGTGTTATTATTTTTTATTAAGAAAAATCAGCGAGGCACAACTTCTCAAAAACCCACAACAGAACAATCAGAAGACCGGATAACTGTGCCTGCGGTAATACCAACAGATGAAAAGGCAGAGGGATTTAATCGCAATACAGATAAGCTCATCTTTAGCAAACACGCCAAATGCAGGATGGATTGCCGTAAAATTGATGAATCGGAAATAAGAGAGATACTGAAAAGCGGAACGATCAATTACAAAAAGATTCAGAATGATAAAAGAGGGAAGACTTATCCGGTGGAAGGGCTTACCCGTGATAAACAGCATGTGCGTATTGTTTTTGCACCAAAAGGGGATGGGTTGGTTGTGGTAACGGTTATAGACCTGGATACAGAATGGTCATGTGATTGTAAATGATTTTCCGTTTGTAAATCTTTACGTTTCTCAAACAAAAAAACAGCTTAAATTTGTTTTTTACCGATTGAACAAAGTGCAATGAAGATAAAATCCATATTGGCAAAACCTTTTGCAGGTTACATATACAAGCAGATAAAAAAAGGGATGGAAACGGCAGAGGCCGATCAACAAACAATTTTTAACCAGCTTATAAAAACCGCTGCAAAAACTGTTTTTGGAATAGATCATGAGTTTGCAGCCATTAAAACCCACGAGGATTTTGTTAAGCATGTTCCGCTTAGAGATTACGAAGCTTTTAAACCTTACATAGAAAAAATAAAGCAAGGCACGCACAATGTTTTATGGAAAGGGCAGCCAATTTATTTTTCAAAAACAAGCGGAACTACCAGCGGCGTAAAATATATTCCCATCACCAAAGACTCTATTCCCAATCACATTAATACAGCACGTAACGCTTTGCTGTGTTATATGGCCGAAACCGGTAACACAAAATTTGCCGACGGCAAACTTATTTTTTTAAGTGGCTCGCCTGTATTGGAGAGAGTGGGCGGCATACCAACCGGAAGATTGAGCGGTATTGTTAATCACCATATACCAAAATATTTAAGGGCTAATCAATTACCATCTTATACCACCAATTGCATTGATGAATGGGAAGAAAAGCTGGATAAGATTGTTGAAGAAACGATTAAACAGGATATGACCCTCATCAGCGGTATTCCGCCATGGATGCAGATGTACTTTGACAGGCTTACAGAGAAAAGCGGGAAAAAAGTTGGTGAGCTGTTCCCTAATTTTAATTTGATGGTGCAGGGTGGCGTAAATTTTGAACCGTATAAAGCAAAACTTTTTGAAAGTATCGGGCGCAAAATTGATTGCATAGAATTGTTTCCTGCAAGTGAAGGTTTTTTTGCTTTCCAGGATTCGCTAGATGCAGAAGGGTTATTGCTGAATACCAATAGCGGAATATTTTTTGAGTTTGTACCTGCCGGTGAAATTTTTAAAGAAAGCCCAACACGCCTGACGTTGAAGGATGTAAAAACAGGAGAGAACTATGCATTGATCATCAACAGTAATGCAGGCCTTTGGGGATACAATATTGGAGATACGATAAAATTTGTTTCAACCGATCCGTATCGCATTGTGGTTACCGGCCGCACAAAACATTTTATATCCGCCTTTGGCGAACATGTTATCAGCGAAGAAGTGGAAGCAGCATTGTTGCAGGCTGCTGCCGAAGAAAATATTCCCATCACGGAGTTTACCGTAGCGCCAAAAATTTCAACCGATGCCGGTAAAAGTTACCACGAATGGTTTATAGAATTTGAGAATACACCTGCAGATATGAAATCATTTTCAAAAAAAGTAGATGATAATCTCCGCAAAAAAAATGTGTATTACGATGATCTTGTTGGAGGAAATATTCTGCAACAACTAAAAATATCTCCTGTTAAAAAGAACGGCTTTATAGATTATATGAAGAGCATTGGCAAGCTCGGCGGACAAAATAAAGTGCCCCGCTTAAGCAACGACCGCAAGATTGCTGAAGAGTTGGAGAAGTTTGTGAGTTGATGGAGAATCTGCGTTAATGGAAGCTTAACATATTTTTTTGCTCAATGTTTTCAAAATAATATACTTTTGTTCTGCTAAACATAATCAGGCAAACATTGAACAGTAACAACCTACATATCGTAAATACAAATTCTCCCGCCAGGGGTATATTGTATAACGTGGAGTACCTGTTTGTATTTATACCCAGATCCCGACGTGGATGCTGATAGGACGAGTAGCTAAAACCTGCCCCTGTCAGTGAAAAAAGTCTCCGAAAATTTCCTTTAACACTTTTTAATCATCTCTTTCAATTTTTTACAA
>JBKJLT010000377.1:0-3508 GCA_046596765.1 Ferruginibacter sp.
CAATATAAACGGCAGCTTAAGCTTTTGGATCTGGCCCGTATCTACATTAACCTGGATAATAAAGAACAGGCACAATTTTACCTTGACAGTGCCCTGGCAGAAAATAAAAAAATGAACGGCACCCGTAAAAACATTACGCATGGCTTAACACTTAAATATTATGGCGATTGGGAACTGGTACAAAACAATGTGCAGCAGGCCCTGCATTATTATCAGCAATCAATAATTCAGTTTGATCCTGATTTTTTTGAAGAGGATGTTACAAAAAACCCGACGCAGTTTAATGGATTGCATGCTTCGTTTAATTTGTTTGCAAGCCTGGTTGCAAAAGCCGAAGCATTTAAATTTTTATATGGCAAAGAAAAAGATACCGGTAAACTTGCTGCATCGCTCGATACATATAAAGCAGCTTTTAACCTGGCACAATATGTAGAACGTTTTTTAGATACCGATGAGGCCCGCCTGTTTTTAAAAGAGAATGTAGAACATGCCTATTCCGGTGCAGTGGAAACTGCGATACAAGCCTATGAATTAACGGGGAAAAAAGAATACCTGCAGCAGGCTTTTATATTTAGCGAAGCCAGTAAAGCATCAATACTACAGGTAAACAGGCAGCAACTACAAATTGAACAGATACCGGAAATACCACAGCAACTGGTGCATGAAGAGCGGAATATTAAAGCCAACATTGCCAGGTTAACTTTACAGGCAGCCACCATTGCCGACAGCGTAACCATTGAGCAAACCCAGTTGCAGATAAGCAACCTGGAAATTAAATTATCTAAAGTACAGGAAAAACTTAATGAAAACCCCAGGTACAATCAACTGCGGTATAATACCGAAACGGTATCGGTTAAGCAGATACAAAATAATTTTATTGAAAAAAATACAGCATTACTCAGTTATTATTTTACAAAGCAACAGCTTATAATTTTTGTTATTACTGCTGATAATATTGAATACAGTAAACAACCGGTTGACAGCACCCTTATAAACAAAATTATTGCAGCAAGAGGAGCACTTGAATTAAACGGTAATTACGATAAAGTAACTGCAACAAAAACTGCCCGCCAACTTTTTAACCAGCTTATAAAACCTGTGTATGCTGCCATAGAAAATAAAACACACCTCATCATCATTCCACACAATGAGTTGCACTATATTCCCTTTGAAATTTTAGAAAATCCTGCAACACAAAATTTGTTACTTAACAATTTTGCAGTTAGCTATAATTACGCAGCTTCTTTTCTAACTAAAAAAGAAAAATTATATGGTAATCAACAGGTACTTGCATTTGCGCCTTTTACCAGATATGCTGATGAAATTGAATTCAGGCAGTTGACAGCATCTAAAGCCGAAGTTGAATCCCTGACCGGAAAAATATTGATTGATACCGCAGCCACAAAAAGCAATTTTATACAGTATGCCGGGCAATATGGTATTATACATTTAGCCACCCATGCCAATGCCAACGATAGCAATCCTGTTCAATCTTTTATAGCTTTTTATCCGCAGAAAGACAAAGATGTTATGGGAAGCAGACTTTACGAACCGGAAATTTATAACCTTAACTTGTCAAAATCTTCGTTGGTAATTTTAAGTGCCTGCGAAACCGGTAAGGGCCGTTTGATAAGCGGGGAAGGAGTTATGAGTTTATCCCGTGCATTTTCTTATGCAGGCTGCCCCAGCGTAATTACTTCTTTATGGAAGGCAGAGGATAATGCAACTGCTTTTATAATGCAGCAGTTACACAAATACCTGCAACAGGGGTTAAGTAAGGATGAGGCATTGCAAAAAGCCAAACTGGCTTATTTAAAAAGCGACCTGGTGGAAGCACGTTTTAAAACACCGGATTTTTGGGCTAATCTTATTTTAGTGGGTGATTCTTCCGGGATTTACAGAAGTGAGCATAATCTTATCTACTGGATTATTGCTGCTTTACTTTTTATTATGGCTATATGGTTTTTGTATTACAGATATGGCAGAAAATATTTTTTAAAAACATCAGCCGATCAATAAATTAAGAGCAGCATTTATTACTTCTTCCATACAACCAATTGCAATTTTTTTAAAAACCAGCCCCTTACTTTATTATTATACAAATGATTTTTATTATTGTGTATTTTTTTAAAGAGCGGTAATGCTGCAGCAGGTTCATTATTTTTTAAGTAAGATAAAGCGAGGTAATATTCTGCATCATCCGTTAGCAAACCGGTATGTGTGCTGCTGTTTTTGGTAAGCACTGTTTTAAAACAATTAGCAGCTTCTGCATAATTTGTTTTAATTAAGTAAGACTGTCCGACAATAAAAATTTCTTTTACAGAGGCATCAGTTTGTAGTTCAAAGGCGTTAATCACATCATCGTATTTTTTTTCTGCGTAAGCTTTTTCAATAATGAATGTTGTTTCGGTACCTCTGAAACTGGCTACAGTGTAAGGACTGTATTCTTCAGCATATAATTTATCCGCAGATACTGTGAAGTATTGGTAAAGGCCAAACAAACCGACTAATAAAATAATGACTGCTGCATATTTCATTAGGTGTTTGGGCAAACTTCTTACAATAGCTTTTTTTTGTGTTGATGTGGCAGCCATTTGGTTCATCATCTTTGTATGTATGCTGGCAACTTTATTTACCAGGCCATAATGCTTTACTGCATCTTTTGCCAAACTCAGGTTTTCCAGTTCTGCCTGCATATCTGTATCAGCCTCAAGTTGCTGCTGTAGTAAAACTTTTTCTGCATCGTCCAGTTCACCATCTATATAGCTTATCAGTCTTTCGGTTTGGGGTATATTATTGCTCATGTTGCAAAGCGGTTTTTAAGGTTTTCGCCAGAGTGGGGTCAGCGGTTAATAATTGTTCAAGATTTTTAAGGCATTTATATTTTTTATTTCGGAGTACCTGTTCGTTTTCGTAATTCATGGTTTGTACAATTTCTTTCATTGACTGATTTTCGTAATAAAAAGCTAATAATATTTTTTTACAAATTTCCCCTAATTTGTTCATCACGTCCATTATCTGGTGCCGGGCTTCCCTTGCTGTAATATGATTGTTGCTGTCAGCATCAACCGGTTCTTTAGCCGTTTCAAATTTTTGTTCTCTTACTACGGCCCGGTTTCTTCTTTTCAATTCATTCAGCCACATATTTTTATTAATAGAAAATAAAAATGTTTTTATGCTCGAGTCTCCCCGGAACTTATCTTTTTGTACCAGCTCTATAAATGCAATGATAACTTCCTGAAAAATATCCTCTGCATCCTGCCGGCTTCCCTGGTTTTGCTGTATATGAACACTTAAGACTTCAAAATTGGCCTTGTAGAGATATTCAATCGCTTTGCCCGAAGCAGCATCTGCCTTTAAATCCCTGATAAGTTCCGCATCATCATATTTCCCCGCAATATTCATTCAGTATACAATTAATAGTAAATAATGAAGTTGTTTTTGTAACCTGATTACTAAAAAATATTTTTTGTAACCAGGTTACAATTTAAGAATAAAATGCTACAAA
>JBKJLT010000466.1:0-11809 GCA_046596765.1 Ferruginibacter sp.
AGTTTTTTCCAAAGCAGAAGAAGCATGCCTTCTTCTGCCCAATTCCAGTGCAGCAGCAATTATTATTGATTTGGCTTGTCCAATGCCCTTTACCTGCTTAAAATCACTCAGTGATAATTTGCCGAGTTCATTTAAATTGTCATTGCCCAGTTTTAATATTTCCCTGGCCAGTTCAACGGCACTTTTATTTTTGCTGCCATTGTTCAGCAATATGGCAAGTAATTCTGAATTGCTTAAGGAAGTAGCGCCCTTAGCAATTAATTTTTCTCTTGGGCGATCATCAATAGCCCAGTTTTTTATAGATGTGGATGGCTTGTTGACATTTTCCATTGACAGTATATTAAATCATGTAAACTAAGTGATACTTTCGCAGCATACATTCTCTCATTCATCCCAATTTAAATATATATGGAATCAAATGCAAAAATTTTTTCTGGCACGGGTTCGCAATACCTGGCCGAAAAAATTGCAAAAAAATTTGGAGAACCTCTCGGTAAAGTAAATATTCAGCGTTTTAGTGATGGGGAAATTTATGTGGAGTTTAAAGAAAGCATCAGGGGGCGGTTTGTATTTTTAATACAAAGTACGTATGCGCCATCAGATAATTTAATGGAATTGCTTTTAATGATTGATGCTGCCAAACGGGCATCGGCTTATAAAGTAATTGCGGTAATTCCCTATTACGGATTGGCCAGGCAAGACAGGAAGGACAGGCCACGGGTCGCTATTGGATCAAAATTAGTTGCTAATATGCTTACAGCAGCGGGTGCCGACAGGGTAATTACCATGGATTTGCATGCACCGCAAATACAGGGCTATTTCGATATCCCTGTTGATCACCTGGATTCTTCTGCCGTTTTTATACCATATATTGAAAACTTAAAGCTGGAGAATTTAACCTTTGCGGCACCCGATGTGGGAAGCGCAAACCGCATTCGTGAAATTGCCACTTATTTCGAATGTGAAATGGTTATTTGCGATAAGCATCGCAAAAGAGCCAATGAAATAGCGAGTATGGTTGTAATTGGTGATGTTACAGACCGTGATGTTGTGTTGATTGATGACATTTGCGATACAGGCGGCACCTTATGCAAAAGTGCAGCATTAATGAAAGAAAAAGGTGCCCGAAGTGTTAGAGCATTGTGTACGCATCCGGTTTTAAGCGGCAATGCCTACCAAAATATAGAAAATAGTGAACTGGAGGAGTTAGTTGTGTGTGACACAATACCTTTAAGAGGGGAGTGTAGTAAAATTAAAGTGATTTCTACAGATGAATTATTTGCTATAACCATACGTAATGCATTTGAAAATAAAAGCATTAACAGCCTTTTTATGAGAAGCAGGATGGCGAATAAGAAATAGGCAATGGGCACTAGGCAATGGGCAATGGGCAATGGGCAATGGGCAATGGGCAAAAAAAATAGCTTTCTAAGGTAGCTTATTTTTAAAACTCAATATTATGAGTGCAAAAAATGTGAAAGAGAACTGTATATAAAAAGGCTTTTAGTTTGACTATGCAGATATTTGAGTTATCAAAAAAATTCCCATCAGAAGAAAAATATTCATTAAATGACCAAATACGCCGTTCTTCCAGAAGTGTATGTATTTGTTTATTGGAAGCTTACAGAAAGAAGATATACCCGGCTCATTTTATTGCCAAAGTAACTGACGGCGACATGGAAAACTCTGAAACATCTGGCTGGCTGGATTTTTCTGTTGCATGTAAATACATTACCTAGTTGGAGTTTGATGCATTAATTATTCAAAATGAGGAAATTGGAAAGCTTTTGTGCCACATGATTAATAATCCTGAAAAATATTGATAATCAGCATTTTAATTCCGTAGTTGGCAATTCCCGTTGTTGATTGCAAATTGCATGTTACAAATTGCCTATTCATAATTGCCAATTGCCCATTTTCCTCTACCTTTGCGCCTCATTAAAAAAAATTACTAAAATGAAATCAATTACAATCGAAGGACAACTGAGGACCGAAAGCGGAAAAAAAGCCACCCGCCAACTTCGCTCTCAGAAAATGGTGCCAGGTGTAATTTATGGTGGTTCTCAGGAGATTAATTTCTCTGCTCCGGCAACTGCTTTTAAAGACATCGTTTACACATCTGAATTTATACTGGCAAACGTAGTTATCGACGGTAACAGTTACCGTTGTATTTTAAAAGATCTGCAGTTTCATAAAGTAACTGATCTGTTACTTCATGTCGACTTTTTAGAGCTGGTAGAAGATAAAAAAATTATTGCAACACTGCCGCTTCATTATATTGGCGTTCCTGCAGGTGTAAAGGCCGGTGGTAAGCTGGTACTTAAAATGAAAACGGTAAAAGTAAAAACACTTCCAAAATATCTTAAAGAGCATATTGAGGTAAATATTGAAAAACTGGAGTTGAATGAAAACATCCGTGTTGAAGATATTCCAGCGGATAATATGGAGGTTTTAAACTCTCCACGTATTCCTATTGCATCTGTAACTATGACAAGGCAATTGAAGCAGGAAGAATCTACTGCTCCTAAAGCTGCTGCTGCACCTGCGGCTAAAGCCGCTGCTCCGGAAGCAAAAAAATAATAACAGCAAAATAATCATACAAAGCCTTTCCTTACCGGGAAAGGCTTTTTTTAATTGGTAAGGTATAGGCATCAAACTTTAATTACCTTTGCCAACCTAAAACAAATAAAATGGGAATGGATAAGAATACGGTTATTGGATTTGTCCTTATTGGGGCATTATTAATAGCCATGTTTATAATTAATAGCCGGAGTAATCAGGCATACACAGTAGAGAAAAAACGCATTGAGGATTCAATTGCTGCGGCAAAACCAAAAGCTGATCCGGCCTTAGTAATAAAAGACTCTTTGGTAAAAGATTCTTTATTGGCAGCAAAACAAAAACTACCTCCTGTATTTATTACAGAAACATCAAATGAAGAGCATTTGGATACGCTGGAAAACGATTTAATAAAAATTGTATTTACCAATAAGGGCGGGCAACCCAAAATTGTAGAATTAAAAAACTACAAAAAATTTGATGGTAAGCCATTGATATTGGCTGATGGCAAATTCAATAAACTGTCTTACAAAATTAATGCAGGAAATGGCCAGGTTCCCGAAACTGCTGATATTGCTTTTGTAAGCAGTAAGAAAATAGTCAACGCAGATAAATCGCAAAGTATATCTTTTGTGTTAAAAGATTCTGCAGGTAAAGAAATTACGCATCAATATACCTTGCCACCCGATAGCTACCTGGTTGATTTTAATTTATCAATGAATGGTTCGGATAAATGGGTATCACAAAATACCATCAATTTATTATGGCAAACTGAAGCTCCCCAGGTAGAAAAGGATATTAAGTACGAAAGGCAGCAAACGCATATCTGTTATGTAAAAAGCGGTAGTTACGATTTTGAATATGTAGGTTCGGGTGATGATAAAAAGTTTGAAAAACCTATAGACTGGCTTGCCGTTAAGCAACAGTTCTTTGTGTCGGCCTTAACAGCTAAAAGTAAATTTCAAAGCGCATTTGTAAAATGGGTTGTGCCTGCCGATTCTTTGCACGTTATTTCACAAACTACGGCAAATTGCAGTATTCAACTGGGCACAGGCCCGGTTGCAAGTGTGCCTATGCAGCTTTATTACGGGCCAAGCGATTACAATGTTTTAAGCAAGTATAATAACCAAATGGAAAATATAGTGCCTTATGGCAGCGGTGTATTTGCATTTGTAAAATATATTAACCGTCATTTTCTGTTACCGGTTTTCGATTTTTTAAGGCAACATATTGCCAGTATGGGTATGGTAATTCTGTTACTTACGCTTTTAATACGGTTAATAACTTCTCCTATTTTATATAAGAGTTATTTAAGCGGTGCCAAAATGAAAGCACTTAAACCGGAAATTGACAGGTTAAAGGAAAAGCATGGAGATGATAAGCAGGCTTTTAGTATGGACCAGATGAAACTCTGGAAATCGGCAGGCGTAAGCCCGCTGGGCGGATGTTTACCTGCATTGCTCCAGATTCCGATATTTATGTCGCTGTATTATTTTTTTCAATCCAATATTTCTTTACGGGGGCAAAATTTCTTATGGGCAAAAGACCTCGCAGCTTACGATTCAATTGCTACATTGCCTTTTTCTATTCCTTTTTATGGCGATCACGTAAGTTTATTCACCATTACGGCAACTGTTACCAGTTTAATTATTTCAATTTACAGTATGAGCAATATGCAGGATAATAGTAATCCTGTGATGAAATACATGCCTTATATATTTCCGGTTATGTTATTGGGTGTTTTTAACAATTTGCCAGCAGCCTTAACGTGGTATTACACGGTATCTAATACCATTACGCTCATTTTACAGATTGTTATTCAGAAATACATCATCAACCATGAGAAAATTCTTACGCAGATTGAAGAGAACCGGAAAAAGCCGGTAAAGCAAAGCAAGTTTCAGGAACGTATGATGGCCATGCAGGAAAGCAATAAAAAGCTCCAGGATATGAAGAAAAAATCAAACAAAAACTAATTTAAAGTTAAAGATTTAACAACCTGCAGGCTATTACCGGCTTTGCAGGTTTTTTTATTTGGATAACTTAATTCTGGCACGGGATTTTATTATCTTTAAAGAAATAATAAATGTAATGAAAAAAATCAGGGGGTTTATGTTGGTAGCAGGTTTTATTATAGCCTTTGCACCTGCAAATGCACAGCGCAATATTGCTGAAGCTACCATTGTTTATGATATGGTAATTGAAACCGGTAATAATACTTCTAAATCAGGCGATGCATTGGCAGGAGCTGCAACTACGGTTTATCTGAAGGGAAATAACAGTCGTACAGATATGACCAGTGCATTAGGCAAGGAAACAACTATCTATAATTCGAAAACGAATAATGCAGTTATTTTAAAAGAGTTTAGTGGCCAGAAATTAATGATTACCTTAACAAAGGAAAATTGGATTGCAAAGCATAAAACGTACAGCAATATTAAATTTGACCTTACCAGCGATACTAAAACAATTGAGGGGTATAATACCAAAAAAGCAATTGCAAGGATGCCCGATGGTAAAACGTTCGAAGTTTATTATGCTCCTGAACTTGTTCCTGCTAATAAAGAATACGATCCCACTTTCAGTACTTTACCGGGCCTTGCTGTACAATACACAATAGAATCGGGTAAAATGAAATTTAAATATACACTTTCTAAAATAAATTACGATGTTGTGCAGGTGTCATTATTTGATTTTCCAACTGCCGGCTATAGGGTTATGACATATGAAGAAAATCAAAACCTCAAAAAAGGGAATTGATAAAGTAATAAGCATAAAAAAAGCTCTAATTTCTTAAAGCTTATATTAATGCGTTTTGATAATGAGTTTGAGTCCGGTATATCCCTGCTTCATTTCAGGAACGGTATATACCTGCTTTTGAGGGATAATATAAACGGTATTACCTTTTTGATACGTAAGTAAAGTGCTGTTTAGGTAAGATGTGCCGTTTAACTGCTGATTAGCCATCAAACTACCTGTATACTTCAATCCGGTCCTCAGATTAAGAGAAATTGATTTTCTGATTGAATTTCCGGAATTGATATTGAGGGTAACTTTTGTTTTGTTCTTTTTTCCAATGCCTTTGTCGGCCATAGCACTGAATCCTACGCCGCTAAGCATAAGAACTATCAGTATCATTTTGGCTTTTTTAAACATTGAATTCGATTTTATAAAACAAATATATTGAAAAATATCTGGTAATTCCATACCATTCATAAATTCTTTTTACATTCTTTTAACGTTTTTATTTAAAATTTGTTTTAAAAAGTTGATTAATTCTTCAAAAGTTGGTAATTTACAATAACCTACAGCCAATGAGTAAATATCCTTATCGCCAGGACAGAGAAGAATTAAAAGCATTACTCCAGCAATTTGACAACCTCAGGGCAGGTAAACCCAACTCATTTATAGAAGAAGATTCCTTCGAACGTATTATAGATCATTTTGATGAGAAAGAGCAGTTGAACCAGGCTTTGGAAGCTGCAGACTATGGAATTGAGCAATATCCCTATTCGGCAATGCTGCTCCTGAAAAAGGCTGATATTTTAATTGCCCTTAGAAATTATAAAGAAGCTTTGTTTATACTTGATGAGGCTGAACTGCTGGACAGCAGGGATACCAATCTTTTTATCTTAAAAACAGATGCTTACCTGGCGCTGGATATGCAGCAAAAAGCGGCAGATGTTCTGGAAGCTGCCATTCAGGATTTTGATGGCGAGGAAAAACTTGATCTCCTTTTTGAACTGGCAGATGTTTATGATGATTACGAAAATTTTGATAAGGTTTTCGACTGCCTTATAATGATATTGGAACAGGAACCCAATAACGAAGAAGCTTTATATAAAATCTGCTTCTGGACCGATTTTACCGGCCGAAACGAAGAAGGAATTAGGCTACACCAGCATATTATTGATGAATATCCATTTAACGAACTGGCCTGGTTTAACCTGGCTGCGGCTTACCAGGGCTTAAAATTGTACGAAAAAGCAATTGACGCCTATGAATATGCCATAGCCATTGATGAAAAATTTGATTTTGCCCTGCGCAACATGGGCGATGCTTATATACGCCTGCGCAAGTATAAAGAGGCAGTAGAGGTTTTAGAAAGGGTATTGGAACTTGCCCGGCCAGAGGATGTTATTTACGAGGCAATCGGCCACTGTTACGATAAAATGGGTAATTACGCCCAGGCTAGGTTTAATTATCGAAAAGCCAGTCATTTAAACAATGAAGATACCCAGTTGAATTATAAGATTGCATGTACTTACATGAATGAAGGTACCTGGGATAGTGCAATCAAAAATCTGGAGATAGCTATGCGCATTCATCGCATGCAACCAGAGTATAACCTGGCCATGGGACAGTGTTATATGGAAATGAATAAACTGGATGATGCCATTACTTACTTTGGAAATGTGGTAAGGGTAAGGCCCAAAAATATCAATGGCTGGATAGAATTGTTGAAATGCCTGTACAAAGCTGAAATGCTGGAAGAAGCATTGGAATATGCAGGATTTGCATTTGAACAAACAGACGGAAAACCAATTTTTATTTTTTACAAGAGTGCTTTTTTATATGCCCTTGGCAGATCAAAGGAGGCATTATTACATTTAGAGACCGGCATGTCGCGAAATCCAAAACTGATCAAGAAATTTATAGAAATAAATCCTTCAATACTGCAGGTACAGCAGGTGGTAGATTTGATTGCCCGATATAAGAAGCGAAACTCACTTTAAGCACATTATTTTAGCCATAACCTATCGTAATCTTTATTGAATTGCATAAGTTATATTTGCATTCCTAAATTATTAATAATGAATTTTAATCTTTCTCAAATACCGGAACGTACCACACAACCCCGTGAACATGGCATTACCATGGTAATGGATAAAGGCCTGAGTGTTGAAGAAGCAAAAAATTTTATGAGTGCTGCTTCGCCACATGTAGATGTAGTTAAGCTTGGCTTTGGTACATCGTTTGTTACACCTAATTTAAAAGAAAAGCTGGAAGTTTACCGTGCTTACAATATGCCGATTTATTTTGGCGGTACATTGTTCGAGGCATTTTTGGTAAGGAACCAGTTTGAAGACTATATCACTGTTTGTAAAGAGTTTGGCGTTAGTTATATGGAAGTAAGTGATGGATCAATAGAAATACCTCATGCCGAAAAATGCGGTTATATAGAAAAACTGGCTAAGATTGGCGTTGTATTAAGCGAAGTTGGTAGTAAAGATGCCGCCCATATTATACCGCCCTATAAATGGATTGAACTGATGAAAGCTGAGCTGGAAGCAGGTTCTACCTATGTTATTGCCGAAGCCAGGGAAGCCGGTAATGTTGGTATATACAGGGGCACCGGCGAAGTTAGAGAAGGGTTGGTTCAGGAAATTCTTACACAGATATCCGAAGAAAAAATTATCTGGGAAGCACCGCAAAAAGCACAGCAGCTTTACTTTTTAGAACTGATTGGTTGTAATGTAAACCTGGGTAATATTGCGCCAACCGAAGTTATTCCGCTGGAAACCATGCGCATTGGTTTGCGTGGAGATACTTTTCATTTATACCTGAATAAAGAAACGGCGTAATGACAACTTACGGCATTATTGGTTATCCTTTAACGCACTCTTTTTCCCAACAATATTTTACCGAAAAAATAGAAAGCGAAAGAGTAGCAGATGCTGTTTTTTATACATTTCCATTACTAACAATTGAGGACCTTCCTTCACTGCTGGGCGATTACCCTTCACTAAAAGGCCTGGCTGTAACTATTCCATACAAAGAAAAAGTGCTGAAATACGTTACTCATTTATCAGAAGAAGTGAAAAAGATTGGTGCTGCAAACTGCATTAAAATAAAGGGGGATGTATTAACAGCATACAATACAGATATTATTGGTTTTGAAAAATCGTTTGTAAAAAAATTAAAAGCAACACATAAAAAGGCGTTTGTACTGGGAACCGGTGGCGCATCAAAAGCGGTTCAGTATGTACTTGAAAAACTGGGAATTGAATTTTTGGTTGTTTCAAGAAATGAAAATGGGGCTGAAAATTCTATTCAGTATCATCAAATTACTGAAAGCCTTATTCAGCAATACCCTGTAATTATAAACACAACACCTTTGGGTATGTCTCCCACTGAAAATACCTGCCCGGATATCCCTTACTCGTTATTATCGGCTGAGAATTATCTGTACGATTTGGTTTATGCTCCTGCCAAAACTTTATTCTTACAAAAAGGAGAGGAGCAAGATGCTGTCATTGAAAATGGTTTTGAAATGTTGATTATGCAAGCGGAAGAAAACTGGAGAATATGGACTGAAGATTAGTTTTTATCCTGCAAGAATATTCAATAATTTTTCAGGAATAGAAGATACTTTTTTTGCATCATAATCATAACAAACCATACCGGTTTTTGCGTTAGCCAATAGTATATTTTCATTATCTCTTTTTGCAAAGAGTTGATAATACAGATCAAATCCAACACGTGTGATATCAGCAACGCCAATCCTTACTTCCACCACATCGCCATAAAAAGATTCGCTCTTAAATTCAAGTACGAGGTCGCTCATGATCAATCCTATACCTTCAATTTTTAATTCGGTATAATCGTATTGCTTTAACCACTGCATCCTGGCTTCGTGTATAATGCTTACAAAAGCATCGTTGCCAACATGGTTACCGTAATTAATATCGGCAATGCGAACCGGAATATTAAATGTTCCGATTATTTTTTCCGGTATGTCAATCTTTATTCTTGCCATTTTATTTATTCAGAAAATTTATCAGTTTTTCCATTGCTTTTTTTCTGTGACTAAATTTATTTTTCTCCGCCAAATCCATCTCCGCAAAAGTTTTATCACTTCCATCTGGTATAAAAATGGGGTCGTAACCAAAACCATTATTCCCTCGTCGCTCACTAATAATTCTTCCTGAGCAAATGCCTTCAAAAAAATATTCTTTCTCACCTAGTATCAGGGATACCACTGTTCTAAAACGTGCAGCTCTGTTTTCAAAAGGTTTCAAATTGATTAATAGCTTTTCAATATTGTCATCAAAGCTTCTGTCTTCACCTGCATATCGGGCACTTTTTACACCTGGCTCGCCATTCAATGCATCAACTTCAAGGCCGGTATCTTCGCTAAAACAATTTTGCTCTGTAATTTTAAAAATGGTTTTTGATTTTTCGGTGGCATTGGCCTCCAACGTATCATGTGGCTCCGGTATATCAATATCAATACCTGCTTCTTTTAAAGTGATGATATTAAATATGCTGCCAAGCACAGCTCTTACCTCCTGAACTTTATTTTGATTATTGGTTGCAAAAATTAGGTTGTTCACGATGCTGTTTAAATTTAAATTGAAAAGATTTTTTTCAGGCAATTCCATAATTTCATCTTCTCTTCTTTATTGGCCTGCATTTCATTTAATGAAACCGATGAAAGATAAACCTGGTTATTAAATTGCTGAACCTGGTAATGCGGAAACTGAAGGGGTAATTCTATTCTTGCTGCATTCAACCCAAATAAAAATACTTTTTCAGCTTTAAGTTGTTCATATAATGCCGGATAAACCATGTCCGGATTTTTAGCAAGATTTACTAATGCAATATCCGCCATGCTTAATTTACACGCTGTTAAAATACCCAATAAAAAATTAAGCTCATCATCTGGCAAATAAATTGCAGCTTCGGAATTTACCAGTATTGTAATCTTCCTTTGATTATTACCTAAAAAACTGATACCGGAAGCTGGTATTTCAGATAAAACTGATTTGTTTGGTTCTAAGTCGTACAGGCATTTACCATATAAACCCTGTAGAATGGTATCTGGAAGCTGAATATTATCTAAACTCATAATCATGTAACTTAAACTATTGCTTTTTTCGTTTCTTTGCCGTAAAATTAACGAATATGATTGCAGCGGAAAATATTAATATAACGAAAGTAGAACACAGTAAACTTAACGATATTAATCTTGAAAATATCCCCTTTGGAAAATACTTTACCGACCATATGCTGGAAGTGGATTATGAGGACGGAGAGTGGAAAAATACTGAAATAAAGCCTTACCAACCTTTACTGTTAGATCCCTCATTAGCCGCATTGCATTACGGCCAGGCAATTTTTGAAGGTATAAAAGCTTATAAAAATGAAGCTGGCGAAGTTTCTATTTTCAGGCCTCTAGATAATTTTAAGCGCTTTAATATTTCTGCCGAAAGGATGGAAATGCCGCAAGTGCCCGAAGATATTTTTATGGAAGGTATGCGTTTGCTTATAGAACTTGATAAGAACTGGATACCGCAGCAGGAAGATCATTCTTTATATATACGTCCCTTCATGTTCAGCAGCGACCACATGATTGGCGTAAGGCCGAGTGAAAAATACAAATTCATGATTATACTAAGCCCTACAGGACCTTACTACAACACACCTATGCGTATTTATGTAGAGGAGCATTACGTAAGGGCCGTACCCGGTGGAGTTGGCTATGCAAAGGCCGCAGGTAATTATGGTGGTGCAATGTACGCAACAGCTCAGGCTAAACTTAAAGGCTACGACCAGGTTTTATGGACCGATGCTTTTGAACATAAATATGTGCAGGAATGCGGAACCATGAACGTCTTCTTTATTATTGGCAATACTGCCATAACTCCTGATCTGATGGAGGGTACCATTTTAGCGGGTGTTACGAGAGATAGCACTATGGTTATGTTGCGGGATATGGGTTTTAATGTAGAAGAAAGACATCTGAATATTGATGACGTTATCGCTGCATACAACGCAGGTATTTTATACGAAGTTTTTGGTACAGGTACTGCCGCTACTATATCTATGATAAAAGAACTGCGGTATAAGGATTTTGTAATGGAATTTAATGTAAATAGCTGGAAAACGGCACCAGAGATAAAGAGTCGGCTTAATGCCATTCGTTATGGCCAGGCACCGGATAACCATGGCTGGATGCACCGGATTTAGGATTTTAGATTGCCGATTTTGGATTTAGTTATCATTGTAATGCCGGAAAAGAGAATTGAGATACGCTGTTTCAATATTTTTCCTGTTTTAAACTAAAAATCCGAGTTTTTTAAGGCTATAAAAAAATCTTACATCTAAAATCTAAAATCTGAAATTTTCCCCTACCTTTGCCGTCCGAAATTTAAAAGCACAAAATGCCTACAATACAACAATTAGTTAGAAAAGGAAGAGAAGTAATTAAAGCTAAAAGCAAATCAAGGGCTCTGGATAGTTGTCC
>JBKJLT010000550.1:0-5262 GCA_046596765.1 Ferruginibacter sp.
TGCTGAAGATAGTTCGGCTCCGCTCACTACTGATACAGCAACTGAAGAAAAAGCATAGTTCTACTTCGCTCACTACAAATTTAAACTAACAGTTTATATAAGGCTCCGATTTTATTATCGGAGCTTTTTTTTAGTCTGAACGGGGATTTGGGTGGATTAAAAAGATTGTTGTGGATTGAAGAGTAGTTTGATTTTAAATCCTTTTAATCATCTAATCCACCCAAATCATTGTTCAGACAAATGTAAAATGTGAAAAATTTTATTTGCTCATAACACCATTATATTCCTTTCTTTGCAAAACCTTTATAAATAAATGTCTCTTTCTCAAACAACCCCAGCCATTTTAATTTTAGCCGATGGAACTATATTTAACGGCACCGCTTTCGGTAAAACTGGCACCGCTACCGGCGAAATATGTTTTAATACCGGTATGACGGGCTACCAGGAAGTTTTTACCGATCCCAGTTATTATGGGCAGGTTTTGATCATGAACAATGTACATATTGGTAACTACGGTGTAAAAGCTGCAGATGTGGAGAGTGACAGTGTGAAAGTTAAGGGTGTAATTGGCCGCAACCTGGAGGATAAATACAGCCGCTTTATGGCTGATGCTTCTTTGCAGGAATACTTTGAAGCACAAGACGTGGTGGCTATTGATGGGATTGATACCCGTGCATTAGTTGCTCATATACGTGCCCATGGTGCGATGAATTGCATTATATCTTCGGAGATTACAGACGTAGCAGAACTACAAAAACTTTTGAATGATGTACCTTCTATGGATGGGCTGGAACTGGCATCAACTGTAAGCACAAAAGAATCATACTTTTTAGGAGATGAAAATAGTGAACTGCGTATTGCAGTACTTGATTTCGGCATTAAAAAAAATATATTAACCTGCCTGGTAGAAAGGGGTGCTTATGTAAAAGTGCATAATGCAAAAACATCTTTTGAAGAACTGGAACAGTTTAAGCCGCACGGTTATTTTATCAGCAACGGGCCTGGTGATCCTGCACCGATGGATTATGCTGTTAAAACTGTAAAGCAAATATTAGCTGCCAACAAACCTTTGTTTGGTATTTGCCTTGGTCACCAGTTACTTGCGCTTGCCAACGATATTCCTACTTTTAAAATGCATCATGGCCATCGCGGATTAAACCACCCGGTAAAAAATATCATCAGCGGCAAATCTGAAATTACCACGCAGAACCACGGTTTTGGTATTGATCCCAAAGCAGTAAGGGCAAATGCCAATATAGAAATTACCCACGTTAATTTAAATGACGATAGTATTGAGGGCATCCGCATAAAAGATAAAAAAGCATTCTCTGTTCAATACCATCCCGAAGCTACGCCGGGCCCACACGACAGCAGGTATTTGTTTGATGAGTTTATAAATTTAATAAACACTAATTAGACGAATTACACGAATTACACGAATTTGCTTTACGCTGATTGCAAAATAATTCGTGTAATTCGTGTAATTCGTCTAATTAGTGTCTTAAATTAGTGCTATGAAAATTGCAATCATTAATGGCCCAAACCTTAACCTGCTTGGTAAGCGTGAAGTGAATATTTACGGAGGAGAATCTTTCGATAAATATTTAAAGACTTTGCATGATAAATATGCCAACATTGAGATTTCTTATTTTCAAAGTAATGTAGAAGGGGAACTGATCAATGAAATTCAGCGGGTGGGTTTTAGTTATGATGGAATAATTTTAAACCCAGGTGGCTACACACATACTTCTGTTGCACTCGGCGATGCCATTGCCGCTATAACCACACCGGTTGTTGAAGTGCATATCAGCAACATTTTTGGCAGAGAAGATTTCAGGAAATTGTCTCATGTTTCGGGCAAAGCCAAAGGCGTAATCAGTGGTTTGGGATTGAAGGGATATGAACTGGCCCTTGAATATTTTATAAAATAACTCTCAGTAACAAAGCATAACCGGTATCTTCTTTGGGATTATCGGCAACCGTTACAATATGCAACCCCGAAGATGACCATACTTTAAACAAATCCCCTTTTTTGTGCTTCACCATCTCTTTATCTAACTGTGGTAACATTACGCCCTGTATAAACCAGCCTAAGTCGCCACCTTTAGGGGCCGACTCTAAATCAGCACTATAAATACTTGCCTGTTCAGCAAATGTAGTTACCCCATAATTTATTTTATACATGATGTCATCTGCTTTTGTCTCAGCAAAATTCTTGTCAAATACAGAAGTATCAAGCAGGATATGCTTGATGTGATAAAATTTGTTAGGAGCTTTTACCAGTATTTTTACCAGTATATTTTCTTTTTTAAACGGGCCATAAGTTTTACCAACTTTACCATGATAAGCAAGGCTGTCGGCTTTGCCCATGAATTGTTGTGTACTTACTACTGTAACCGTATCAATAAAATATTTTTTCTTGAGTACATATTTTACAAACCCGATGGGGTTCTGGGTTGTATCCAATATCTTTTTTATTTGAGCAATGGTTTGGCTTTGGGCCGAAAAAATGATGCTGGTATAAATGAAAAGGAAAATAAGTTTTTTCACATCTAAAAATTAATGGGCAAAGATATGTTTTAATGAAGAAGACAGCATTTTATTCAGGTGTCTGGCCACTGGTAAGAAAACAAACTCTGAGATGATTTACTTCAAAAACACTTTTATAATTTGTAGCGCATAATTAGTGGCCTGACACCTATTAACGGTATGGGGATTATTTTATTTTTCTAAGTACTGCTTTCACCTGCTTCTTCATGGCATCCAGCTCACCAAGTTGCTGCTGAATAAAACTATTATCTTCCAGCCGTCCAATTACCCGGTTCATTTCTTCATTGGTATCGTAAACCATTTTACGAAAAGGATTGCTGTAATCTTTTGCACGGGAATCAAAAATGCCTTTGCACATCCATTCTTTGGTATCAAGTGCCTGTTGTAACAATTGTTTAAGCAGGGCAGGGCTAAATTGCCGGGGAGTTAGATTCAGTATTTCGAGCAGCGAAGTATAGGCATGATTTAATTTGTCGGTAGCGTAAGAAGTGCCTTGCTGCCTGTAAAAATCGTGCAGCTCAACCCAGCTCTTTACTTTGCCCGACTTGATGTTACGCTTAACGTTTTCTATTGCTGTTTTTTGAATAAGCTGTCCGCCAACATTCAACCATTCGCTACGTTGCACTTTGGCCGAAAGTGTTTTCTTCAGCGCAGCAAAATCAGTAAATTTATTATTATAGATATGCTTCAGAATTTCTATCACTCCATAATGCTGAATAAGTTCTTTAAAAATTAAAATAGCCTGCGGCACCTTATGCAGTTCAGTTTTTCTTTTTGAGTTCTCCCAACCAGATACGATTGCTATACCGGTATCATCAATTTTTAACTGCTCCAGTATTTTCAGCGAATCAAACATTTCATTAATGGTGTCAGGTGCCAGGTAGCTATATTCAATATGCTGAATCTTTTCTGTTCGCCGGTCACGGGCAATATATTTTCCTTCATTGCGGGCAAGTGCATACATGTTGTACATAAACCAATAACCGGGTATTACCACCAGCTTATTGTTGGTAACATCATTACTTACCAAACTAAACGGTATTTGAATATTCAGTTCAGCCGGAAAATCGCCTTTAGCCAGAATGGCGAACGATGCAAATTTTGAATTGTGTTTTAAACTTACACACAGGCCCGGCCAAAATCCACGGCCCGCAACAATTTCACCATCTGCCGCCCGGCTGTTGTGGTTACTACCAATGGTGGCCCCGGCAGCTATATTGCTTTGTCCCATTACCAAAGCTGCACATAAAAATGAATTGTTATGATGTTGTTCGTGTGCAGGAAAAATCAATGAGTTTAAAACCTCGCAGCAGGAAATAGTTGAGTTATTACCAAGATAAGAGTTGATAAGCCTTGCACCATATTTCAACTGCGAATGGGAAGCCATTACAAAACGAACCGCTTTTACACCATAAAATATCCTGCAGCCATAACCAACAACACCATTCACCAGTTCGCAACCTTCACCAATTTGAGATGTACGGTTTTCATCGCTGTTAACAGTAAGGTTTTTTAATTTATTGGCTCCTTTAAAATATGCATCGGTGCCTACCCAAACATCCTTAATGATCTTACAGTTTTTGATTACGGTACGGTCGCCAACCTTTCCATAATAACCACGTTGTTTGTCGTAACGCTTTTCGGTAAATTCTTTAAACTTGTCCAGCAATGCATCATCTTCCCTGTACTTGCTCCACAGCCATGCATCTCCGGCCAGCATACCGTTAAAGGGAATCACACTTCGGCCTCCTGCCTCATTGCATAATTCCATCCATACCCTTGTCTTTTCATCTTCGCCATCTTTTAAAATACCATTACCAAATTTTGCATAATCGGTAGTGGCAAGTTCATTAACATTGGCAATCATAACTTCGTTGCCAATAATATAATGGCTCAGATAATTTACGTTATCAATGCAAACATTATTGCCGATATCGCTGCTGATGATAGTGCTGTTGTATAAACCAACCGCCATGCGCAGGTTATGAAATTCAAGATAAAAAGGTTCAAGCTTGCCAATGCGTACAAGCCCGTGAAATTTACAGTTGCGTACCAGTTCAGGATTAAAGTGTTTTGAAACAAAAATTTTATCCCAGTCATCAGATGTATTGCGGTTGCGGATGAGGGCTTCAATATCCTGTGCAGTCAGTGTCCGGTAATCAATGCCGTTTTTGTTGTGCAGGTTACGAAGATGATATTCATCCTTACCTTTTGGAATATATTTTTCATCTACAAAGTTGTAGCCAAGATTATTTACCGGGTGTTTTTTTATGATGTTCATAATACAGTTTGTGGTTTGTGGTTTGAAGTTTGTGGTTAGAGACCTCAACTCTAAAAGTTGCTTAAAACTACAAACCACAAACTACAAACAAAAAAACATTTTATTCTACTGTAACGGATTTTGCAAGGTTCCTCGGCTTATCTACATCCACTCCTTTTGCAACACCCACATAGTAACTCAATAACTGTATGGGTATAGTGCTCAGCATGGGTGCAATAATTTCATCTGCTGCCGGCACATAAAATACATCATCTGCCATGCCAGGAATAATTTCGTCGCCTTCTGTAATAACAGCAATCACCTTTCCCTTACGAGCTTTTATCTCCTGTATATTACTCACAATTTTTTCGTGGTAACTGTCTTTGGTGGCAATAAATACAACCGGCAAATTTTCATCTACCAGCGCAATGGGGCCATGTTTCATTTCGGCA
>JBKJLT010000587.1:0-7792 GCA_046596765.1 Ferruginibacter sp.
TGTTTTCGATGCTAAAGGCGACCGTGTAATGGTTAAAAACTATACCATCGGAAGGCCTTATGACAGAATGGATGTTGACATGCGTGCTTTTGGAAAAGGTTTGTACTGGGTTGAGATTGTTGACAGAAATGGCAACAGACTGACCATGTGCAGAGTAGTGATTCAATAAAAATTAACGAATCATAATTACAAAAAAATCCCTCCGAATTTTCGGGGGGATTTTTTTGGATAAATCAAAATCAGTTTAAAATCAATTCAAGGAAAATAAACGAAAACCCTAAATTGTAATAATACTATCTTGATTTACCAGATAGCGTAAGGCCCGCCACGGTCAGACAGACAGGAATTATGGGTTAAATCTTAGATGATACTTTGCCTACTCACCTTCGCAAAGCTTCTGCGGAGCAAGGCCCGCAGGCAGGTTATGCCGATAGAAAAAGGTGATTGATTAAATACTGGTATAATCAATATAACTTCATTTGATAATCTGAAATTATGGGTACTACGGAATTTTACAAACAAAGACTTGTTTTACTACAAACTGATCTGAACCATCTTTATAAAAAGAAATCAATGCTTGGCTGGTTTCGGTTTACAGCTATTGCTGGTGTAATAGCGGCAGTGTATTTTTTACTTCCCTATGGCATTTGGTATTCAATAATTACCGGCACTTTATTATTAATGCTATTTATCCGTCTGGTATTTGCAGATTTTAAAAATAAATTTTCAATTAACCATCTAAAACTCCTGATAAAAATCAATGATGATGAATTAAATGCAATTGCCGGTAATTATTTATATTTCAAAAATGGAAGTGAGCATATACCCAAAGAACATTTTTATGCAACCGACCTGGATATCTTTGGGCATGCCTCTATTTTTCAATATATTAACCGCACAAATTCAGAAATGGGCAGCGGTACTTTGGCAGATTGGCTGTTAAATCCTGCTAAGGCTGAAGACATTTCAAAAAGGCAGGCATCTGTTAAAGAATTATCAGCACAACCAATCTGGCGACAGGAACTACAGGCATTTGGAGCAGCAGAAAAAATACAAAACGAAACCGTAGTACGCCTACAGAAATGGTTTGATGCGGATTACAGTTTTATTAAAACCAGATTCTGGATTTTAGCCCGCTACGGGATACCGATGCTGCTGTTAACTGTCCTTATCCTGAACTTTAATGATTTGATCAGCACATATACCAGAAATTATTTTTTACTTGCCGCTACCCTATTTGCTTTTTTTGTAAGCAAGAAAGTTACACCAATGCATCAGCAGGTTTCAAAAATGACTGAAGAGCTTGAAGTACTTACAAAAAGCATAAGACTTATTGAAGAAACAGATTTTAAATCGTCGCTTCTGCAGGATATGCAGAAACAATTTACAGTGCATCACAATAAAGCTTCAAAACAAATTGATAAGCTTAAAAAAATATTGGAACGGCTTGATCTGCGTTTTAATTACCTTGTTTTTATTCCACTCAACATTTTATTCCAATGGGATCTGCAACAGGCAATTGCCCTGGAAAAATGGAAAGAACAAAATCATCAACACGTATTAAAATGGTTTTCTGTATTGGGTGAATTTGAAGCATTGAACAGCTTCGCCACTTTATGTTTTAATCACCCGGATTGGTGTTTTCCGGTTCTCAGTCAAGAACATTTTTTTATGGAAGGAAAAGATATCGGGCATCCGCTGATTGAAACTGATAAATGTGTGAGCAATCCCATTAAACTGGAACATACAGGAGAGTTAATGCTGGTAACAGGTAGCAATATGGCAGGCAAAAGTACCTACCTGCGTAGTATTGGGGTTAATACAGTGCTTGCTATGGCAGGCGCACCCGTTTGTGCAACATATTTCTGTTTGTCGCCTGTACAAACCATCAGCAGCATGCGTATTGCCGATAACCTGGAAGAAAACACATCGACATTTTATGCTGAATTAAAAAAGCTGAAGATAATAATTGATAAAGTAAATAATAATGAAAAGGTATTTATATTATTAGACGAGATTTTGAGAGGCACCAATTCATTGGACCGGCATACAGGTTCTGCTGCATTGATTAAACAACTGATAAAACACAATGCAGCGTGTATTATTGCAACACATGATGTGGAACTGGCCAAAATGAAAGAACAATATCCTGGAAATATTTTAAATTATCACTTTGATGTGCAGGTAAATAAAGATGAACTGTATTTTGACTACCGCTTAAAAGAAGGAATTTGTACCAGTTTAAATGCGTCCATCCTGATGAAAAAAATCGGGATAGAGATATAAAAAAATATCAATAGTAAAATTTCTAAATCAGTATCATGGGCAATCTGTACTAATTGTTTTACCCCATCCAAACCAATCATTGCCATTGGCATAAATCATTAAACCAAACAATATAATCATACCAACAATCTGTGCATACTCCAGGAACTTATCATTTGCTTTACGGCCGGTAATCATCTCATATAAAGTGAATACCACGTGGCCGCCATCAAGGGCCGGTATGGGCAATAAATTCATAAACGCCAATACAATTGAAATAAAAGCTGTAAACAACCAAAAGGTTTCCCAATCCCAGGTTCCGGGCAATGCATTTGTCATTCCTTTAAACCCTCCAAGGCCTTTGTAAGCACCCGTTGCAGGAGTAAATATCATTTTAAACTGATCGATATACGAACTTAAAGATTTAACTGCCTTATTAACTCCTGCCGGAAAAGACTCCAAAAAAGTATAGGATGTATTTTCCAATGTATAAACTTTAAGGCTGGCGTACTGCTGCCCTGTTAATGAATTGAGACCAATTTTACCATTACAATCAACTTTGGTATTAAGGCTAACCGTATCATTTCCTCTTAATAATTTAAAAGCAACGTAACTGTCTTTTTTATTTTCAAGATAACTATTGATTTCGTCGGAAAATGTAATGGTGGCTGAATCTGCCCCAATTACTTTATCCCCTTCTCTGAATCCGGCTTTATAAGCATTTGTAGTATCGGCAGGCAAATCAAATTTGCCAACTATTGCGGGAACCCTTGGTGTAATAAAACCCCGGGCAGCTTTGCGGTTTTCAATTATTTTATTTAAAAGATCTACCGGTATGGTAATCTGCATTTTTTTACCATCACGCTCCAGATCAACAACCCTGTCTTTGGTACCAATTAAAATCTTTTCGGTTAGGTCGTCAAAATATTTAACTGGCTTTCCATTAATGGCAATTATTTTATCGCCGCCCATAAAACCCAAATCTTTGATCTGCTTATTTTGTACACCAATGCCATCTTTTAGGCTTGACATTGGTATTTTTGTATCGCCCCAAACCCACAATACCATTGCATAAATTAAAAATGCAACGAGCACATTCATTATAACACCTGCCAGCATTATTATAAGCCTCTGCCAGGCTGGTTTGCTCCTGAATTCATAATCTTTGGGTGGCAATTTCATAGCTTCTTTATCCATGCTCTCATCTACCATCCCGGAAATTTTTACGTATCCTCCAAGTGGCAGCCAACCAATACCATATTCAGTATCGCCTACCTTCTTTTTAAATATTGAAAACCAGGGATCAAAGAATAGATAAAATTTTTCCACCCGGCAGTTAAACCAACGGGCAGTTATATAATGACCAAATTCGTGCAGTATTACAAGAATTGAAAGTGCCAGTAAAAGCTGCCCCACTTTTACTCCTACAACCGACCAGTTTATTGCTAATAAAGTAATATCCATTTAATAATTTTTGTTTAAAGTTCAATATTGCTGAAAAAGTATCCTTCGGCTTCGCTCAGGATAAACGCCAGTGAAAATGGCAATAAGATCCGGGTCCAAAAAAACTTTTACAGGTTTATCAACGAAGCGGCAAAATTACGGGCTTCGCCGTCGCTATCAAAATATTCCTGAAGGGTTGGTTTTTCAATGAAAGCTACAATTTCCATGGTTTTTTCCACCATGGCGGTCATATCTAAAAAGCCGATACGGTTGCGCAGAAAGGCCCAAACGGCAATTTCGTTAGCTGCGTTCAGGATACAGGGCATGTTACCGGCCCTATTTAATGCTTCCATGGCAAGCGATAAATTTCTGAAAGTTTTAACATCCGGTTCTTCAAAATTGAGGGCTGGGTATTTTTTAAAGTTAAGGCGGGGAAAATCATTTTTTATTCTTCCCGGAAACGCCATGGCATACTGTATGGGCAACTTCATATCTGGCAGGCCCATCTGGGCTTTTACACTGCCGTCTTCAAACTGCACCATGCTGTGAATAATGCTCTGCGGATGTATCACTACTTCAATCTGATCGGACCGTAAATTAAAAAGCCATTTTGCTTCAATCATCTCAAGTCCTTTATTCATAAGGGTTGCAGAGTCTATAGATATTTTTGCACCCATGCTCCAGTTGGGATGCTGCAATGCATGATCTCTTTTTACATTCACCAGAAAATTGGGTTTCTTACCTAAAAACGGGCCACCGCTTGCCGTTAGAATAACTTTTTCAATCGGGTTTCTTGCTTCGCCAACCAGGCATTGAAAAATGGCTGAATGTTCACTGTCAACAGGAATTATCGGGGCTCTATTTTCAATGGCTTTTTGCATTACTATATCGCCTGCAACTACCAACGTTTCTTTATTTGCCAGCCCAATAGTCTTGCCCTTTTCAACTGCTTTTAATGTTGGTTTTAAGCCCGCAAAACCTACAATGCCTGCTATCATCATATCATAAGTATCAAAATCTGCTACTTCCACCAAAGCATCTTCGCCTGCAAAAACCTTTATATCGGTTGATGATAAAGCGGCCTTCAGTTTTTGATATTTGCTCTCATCTCCAATAACAACTGCATTGGGCCTGAATTCCAGGGCCTGGGTGATCAATAATTCATCGTTGGTTTGGGCTGTTAATATCTCCACTTCAAATAAATCGTTATTTGCACGGATAACTTCAAGTGACTGGGTGCCTATTGAACCGGTTGAACCAAATATAGCAATGCGTTTTTTCTCCATTTAGTATATTATCAATTATGGTAAAGATAAGAGAATTTAAAAAGGAATAAAAAATAATGTTACCAAATTTTGGTAATTCAAACGCTTTGTCATAAACTTTGCATATCTATTCAACAAAAGAGGAGCGCAACCTCTATAAACACTTGCATCAATGTTATGAGTAAAAAACAAGTTTAAAACCCATTATTATGCTTATTAGATTTACAAATCCCTATTTAGAAAATTTATATACTGGCAAACCAGTAAAAGGCAAGCCAGTTTACAGTAAAGAAGTAATTCTTCAATTTAAGAAAACAGTTTTACGAATAGAACAGGTTGATAACAGTAGCCAGTTAAAGCAATTCAGAAGCCTGAATTTTGAAGCACTAAAAGGCACAAAAAAAGGTTTGTTTTCTGTACGGGTAAACAAACAATACAGGCTTGAATTTAAACTGGAAAATGATAAAATAACTTTAACAGAGATAGTTTTTATTGAACAGCTATCGAAACACTATGAATAAAATGTACTATGGCAACATATAAAACGCTGGATAAAAACGGAAAAAGAATTTTCACTGATGTTGTATTGCATCCAGGCGAGGTGCTAAATGATGAGATTACAGCCAGGGCTATTTTACAAAAAGATTTCGCAAAAAAACTTAAACTGCTGACTCCTCATTTTAATGATCTCCTAAAAGGTAAACGCCACATATCAGCAAGAATAGCTTTAAAAATCGAGAAAGAATTAGGTATTGAAGCTGATTACTGGCTTCGCTTACAAATGACTTATGATTTAGCCTTAGCAAAAAAAGCTATGAAAAAAGAATTGCAGGAAGATTAGCATTATTGCAATAGAAACTTTATAGCTTTCCTGGGTTTTTCAAAATTAAATTTATTTATTACAACTTCCATTGCCCGGCATATTTCATTATTTTGCAAATTACCAATTGAACCTTGGTGTGTGTGAACGGGCGAAGTGGAGTGTGTAAAGTTTCCGGCTTCAATATCGGCACCTACTTTTTTGTAAGCCTCTCTAAAAGACATTCCTTGTAATACTAGTTTGTTTACTTCTTCAACGCTGAATAAGAAATCATATTTTTCATCTTTAAGCAAATCTTTTTTTACTTCGATATTAGTCAACATCAAGCCAGTCATCTGCAAACAATCATTTAGATTTTCGAACGCCGGTATGATATGTTCTTTTATTAATTGCAAATCTCGATGATAGCCGGAAGGAAGATTTGTTGTCATTAACATAATCTCGTTAGGTAATGCCTGGATACGGTTGCAATGAGAACGGATCAGTTCAAATACATCGGGATTTTTTTTGTGCGGCATAATGCTGCTACCAGTTGTTAGTTCATCAGGGAAAGAAATAAATCCGAAATTTTGGTTGAGATACAAACACGCATCCATACTTAACTTAGACAATGTAGCTGCAATATTTGCTAAGGCTGATGCCACAATGCGTTCTGTTTTTCCCCTGCCCATTTG
The DNA here is from genome assembly GCA_046596765.1 of Ferruginibacter sp. Classification (GTDB taxonomy): domain Bacteria; phylum Bacteroidota; class Bacteroidia; order Chitinophagales; family Chitinophagaceae; genus Ferruginibacter. The sequence goes on from JBKJLT010000587.1 coordinate 6,468, forward strand.
TGCATACACCACATTATAATTCAAATTATCAAAACCTAGTAAATCTGTTGTCATTTGCCGGTTGATGGGAAATGAAGAGCCATAGCCGGCTGCAGAGCCTAAAGGATTTTTGTTTACAACGTTGTAAGCGGCTTCCAATGTTGTTAAATCATCAACCAGACTTTCGGCATAAGCACCAAACCATAAACCAAAAGATGATGGCATTGCGAGCTGAAGATGAGTGTAGCCGGGCAACAGATCATCTTTATACTTTTCACTTTGCGTGATTAACAGATCGAATAATGCTTTTGTATTGATGACTATTTTTTCAATCTCGGCTCTTAAAAATAATTTAAGATCAACCAAAACCTGGTCGTTTCTGCTGCGGGCACTATGAATTTTTTTACCAATATCGCCCAGCTTTTGAGTTAACATTAACTCCACCTGTGAATGGATATCTTCTACCCCATCATCCAAGCCACTAACCTCTGAAGGGGAATTATAGATCGCATAAATATCTTTCAACTCTTTTACTAAAATTTCTTTCTCATCTTTTTTCAATAATCCCACTGACTCAAGCATTATTACATGTGCAATTGAACCCAGCACATCAAACGGGGCCAGGTATAAATCCAGATTCCTGTCGTTGCCAACAGTAAATTTTTCAACTTCTGCCAGTGCAGATTTATCTTTTTGCCAGAGTTTCATGTTGCAACATTTGATGATTAAACTACCTGCTCTAATATTTTTATGTAAGTATTTATTCCTTCTTCAATTTCTTTTAAATAAATAAACTCGTCTGCGGTGTGACTTCTTGCACTATCACCGGGCCCGCATTTTAATACAGGTACCGGTATTAATGCAGCATCGGATGTGGTTGGCGAACCATAAGTTTGTTTGCCCAATCGAATGCCAGCCAGTATAAGGGGATGATCTTTATCAATTTTTGAAGAACGTAAACGCATACTTCTGGGGTTTATTTCAGATTGAATATGTTGCTTTATTGCTTCCAAAATATCTTCATGAGTATATGCATCCGTAACCCTGATATCTACAATAAAACTGCAAACAGCGGGAACTACATTGTGTGCTTTGTTTTCGGTGTTGATTGAAGTAACAGACATTTTTATTGGCCCTAACGATTCGGATATTTTTGGGAATTGGAAATTTTGAAACCAGTTTATATCCTGCAGTGCTTTATAGATTGCATTTTCTCCATCTTCCCTGGCAGCATGGCCTGCTTTACCGGTTGCTGTGCAATCCAGCACCAGCAAGCCTTTTTCGGAAATTGCTAAATTGGTAAGCGTTGGTTCTCCAACAATAGCAAAGTCAATTTTAGGTAGTGA